>SYLG01000087.1 GCA_005808665.1 Planctomycetia bacterium
CTCACCTCCGCTGAGGGTGTAAACCCAACCATCCGTGGTGGGAAGCTGTACCCCGGATGCCTCCCATGCCGATTGACTGGCCTCCAAAGTCGATGATACCGTCCCGGTGGCGTATTCCAAAATCAGGTTGCCCATCGCCCCGGAAGGGTCAATGCTTGCCGCCACATCGGCACCGGTCATCCTGGCCAAAGAATCGACCCATTCCCTACCTCCGAGGGTGGAGGCGACCGAGCATCCATAGAGCAAAATATCCGCATCTGCTGTCAATGCCCGACCCCAACCCGCAAGTGTGGAACTTTGATTCTCAACCACGGCTTCATCCACCATCTGGCCCCCAAGATAAAGGGCTCCTGCCTTGCCATGGCTAATGATGCGAACGGTTTCAATGCCCTTGGAACCGGCCAACGCATTGCCGATTTGAACGAGGGGATCCCCGGTGGGGCGGATAATCACCACCTCGGAATCTGAAAGTTCTGCTAAAGGAATCCTGCCTGCCAATTCCTGGTCCAAAAAAGTAAAGGAGGCAGGGACCAGCGGGGTATTTCCAGTGAAAACAGGGCTATCCCATTTGGTGCTTCCAAACGATTGGGAAGGGAGGGTTGGGGAAAAGTTTGAGGGAGTGGTCCGATCCTCAAGCGGTTCCAGAGTCAATAGGTTTCGATATGGTTTTGCCAAACGACAACCCAAGGTGCCAAATTTGGGGCTACGATTCCACCGTTTTGTTAAAAGATGCCAAAACATGTGGACGTCTCCTGTGAAAAATAAATACGGTCTGACAGGTGAATTCAACCGAATCCGGGCATCCCTTGGGTTTTCCCGGCAAAAATATCTGTTCACGGTTTTCACCAAATATCAAGTACTGGAAGTGTAACAGTCATCCCAATCATGTCAACTATGTTTGGGAAAAATGGGATGTTTGGTGTAATTATTTCCGGACAAATTGCGTGCCCAATGGGTTGTATTACGGGGCGGCCCCGCCGATTTCCTGGCAAATAGGGATCATCTGTAAAATCGTTTCGTAATCCGTTTGACACATTTCTTCAATTAGCCCAATGTTTGAGATCTGCTCTTTTACCCCTTTGGGAAAGCTCTCCCAACCGTTTTCTGATGGGAATGGTTCAAAGGCATGCACGACAACCGGTTTCAAAAGGAATATCCACCAAAGCCAACTAAAATCCAAGAAACGAGGAAACCTATACCAAGGACATGTAGGGGAGGATGGATCATGCGAAGGGTGCTGTTTGGACTTTGCCTTTGGTTGTTGGGGACAGTGCCACCTCCTGCCTGGTCGCAGGTATATGAATATGCCTATCCAGGTTCCGACAAGCCTGATGAGTTGATCTACCCGGTTCGGCATATTATGTGGGTTCCTCCCGGCGTCCAAACCCTTCGCGGCATTATTGTCCATCAGCATGGATGCGGGGCGGGTGCCTGCAAAGGGGGAGAAACCGCCGCGTTTGACTTGCATTGGCGGGAGTTGGCCAGGCGCAATGACTGTGCCCTTTTAGGGCCCAGCTATTTCCAAAAAGATGCCGAGGATTGTCGCAAATGGTGTGATCCCAGAAACGGTTCGGAGGTGGTGTTTCTAAAAGCCCTTGGGGAATTGGCCCAAAAAACCGGCCATCCTGAAATCAAAAATGTTCCCTGGTGCCTTTGGGGCCACTCCGGGGGCGGTTTTTGGGCGAGCATCCTGATGGCCCGCCATCCCGGCCGGATCGTGGCGGTTTGGTGCCGGTCAGGCACGGCCTTTCCTGCCTGGACCAGTGGCCAAATTCCCAAAGTAATGGTGCCAAAAGAGGCTTATGCAATCCCTATTGTCCTAAACCCTGGCTTTTTGGAAAAGGGCGACAAACGCTTTCACGGGGCATGGACCGGAGCCGAAGCCATGTTTGCCGCCTGGCGCCAAAACAATGCCCCCGCCCTCTTTGCCCCCGACCCCCGCTCGGCACACGATTGCGGAGACAGCCGCTACCTTGCCATCCCCTGGTTTGATGCCTGCTTAAAGGCCCGCTTGGGGCCCGAGGGATTAAAACCTGTGAATCTTTATTCCGGGTTTTTTGTGGGACCGACCCATATGCCCGTTTTCGCCCAGGATTTTTCGGGTGATTTGCCCACCGCGGGCTGGATTCCAACCAAGGCCATCGCCGATGCCTTTGTCGATTATGTGGTAAGCGGAACGGTGGCGGATTTGACCTCTCCCAAAGCACCCACGGTAAGGGTGCTTTCCATAATGGGAAAAAAGGTCACCCTCGGCTGGGACGCAGAAGCCGACTTTGAAAGCGGGATACGGTCCTTTGAGATCCGTAAAAATGGGAAACGGATCATGACCTTGCCTGAAAAACCGGTGGCCTCGTTTGGTCGGCCCCTCTTTCAGGGACTCAGCTACCACGACACTCCCCAAGCCTTACTGCCCAAAATGGAGTATACCGACTCCAACGGGGAGGAAGGGGATCAGTACGAAGTCATTACTCTCAATGGGGCAGGGCTCCGTTCCCTCCCGGGAAAACCGTAAGCCGTATTTTTTCATTCCGGAATTCCAGAATCAAACAAGGGTAATTGTAGTGGCAGGAAACCCAAGCGGGTGATAGGATATGCATATCAGAAATTTAGGCTTGCCTAAAAAAATGTTATGCAAGCATGGAAAATTCTTTTTGGGGCCAATCCAATGTCTCCCGAAGTCCATTCAAGAAAACCGCCTACCCAATCTGCCAGATCCTCACGAACGGCTTTCACACTCATCGAATTGCTCGTGGTGATTGCAATCATTGCTGTCCTGATCGGCCTGCTATTGCCCGCCGTCCAAAAGGTCCGTGAAGCGGCCAACCGCATGAGTTGTCAAAACAATCTCAAGCAAATCGGTTTGGCGATGCACAACCATGCTTCCACCAAGGGATGTTACCCACCCGCCTATAGTACCGCCTCTACCCAAGCCAATGGCACGGCTTTCGGGGTTGCTTATGGTGACAAATACCGGAACGGGCCGCCCGGATGGGCGTGGGGCGTTTTTTTGTTGCCCTTTCTCGAACAGGAAAACCTCTATAAACAGATCGACCTGTCCCAGCCCTGTTGGGCCCCTCTTTTTGCCCTGCAGGCAAAAACCAAGGTCGGTATGTTCCTTTGTCCCTCGGCAACGGGTGGGTCAGATGGCTTTGAAGTACAAAAAACCGGGGCGGATATCCGCCATGGCGTACCCCTCCTTCGGGACGATGGATCTCCCATTGTGTTTTCCCACAGCCACTATGTGACCAATGTTGGGATCCACCAACCCTGGGGAAGAACGACACCTTATTGCTACGACTATGACATACCGGAACCGGTGGCGGAGAACAACAACTTTTCCGCCCGAATCGACGGCCCTTTTTACCGAAACTCAAAAACAACCCCTGCCATGGTTCTGGATGGCCTTTCCAATACGATTTTTGTCGGCGAACACAGCTCCTTTTTGAGCAACAAAACCTGGGTTGGAGTGGTGCCTGGAGCGGTCACTCCCCCGAGGCTGGATTTGCGTCCATGGCCTTCGGAGAACAACGGGGCGGGTTGCCTGGTCAGTGTCCATAGCGGGCCAGACACCCATGACCATCCCCAGGTCATCATTCATGGACCCAATGACCCTTTTGGCCACACCGATCAAATGTGGGGGGAACATGGTTATGGCTGCAATGTCCTGATGGGGGATGGTTCCGTTCGCTTCATTACCACTTTCATTCGCCCCTTGGCATTTGTTGCCCTGTCCACCCGTGACAGTGGGGAAGTGGTTAATGAATAGTTCGCCCCATCGCAAGGCGGGAATGGAAAAGGTTTCCCGCAACCGGGACTTTGCCTGGGGCCGCCTTGTTTTGGGGGTGTGCCTTATTGTCGTGGTGGGCCTGTTATGGTTGTTCCTGAGTCCAACGGCGCAAATGGGGGCCGACCCGGAGGTTTTCAAAACGGTTGATGCCCTATACACCGCCATTCGCAACCAGGACAAAAAACAACTGGCTTCCTGCGAGGCAACGCTTAGGGACCAGGCTCGAACAGGAAGGCTTCCAAAAGCGGCTTCCCAATCCCTGGAAAAGGTAATTGCCACCGCTCATTCAGGCCATTGGGAGCCTGCCGCAAAAAGTCTCTATTCCTTCATGGTGGCTCAACGAAGGGATTAAAAACCAGGGAGACTGCCAGAATCCCTCTTGCCGTGGTTGTCAGGGTAGGTTTAGACTTTGAAGGCTCTCAGGTCCGTAACCGGGCTTGGGTTGCATAAAACCGTACACCCACACCCGGCAAAGGATGGCCGGGACCAGGCGGTTGGGAGGATGCCGACCATGTTTTCATCGTTCATTTTTGCTGGAACCTATTCGGGTTTGACCCTATTGGCGGGCCAAACCGAAGCTCCTCCCAAGGTCATTTCTCCTGTTAAAACCATCAGCCCCCAAGGACCAACCGGACAAGCACTCGCTTCGCTGGCCGCTGATTGTCCCAATTCGCTGGTGTTGGCAGGGGCCCAGGAACTCGTCTACCGTGGTACCTTTCAAGAGGATTTTCTCTCGAGTCAGGTTCAACACGCCAGAACCTGGCGGGTGGAATCACGCAATTTGGTCATGGCCGAAGATCGGGGCTTCAAGGTTGCCTCGTTTACCCAGATTCGGCCCAAGGAATTAAGACTTCCCGGTTCCCCAGTCAAGGACACGACTCCACGGGTGGAAGATTCCGGTGCCCCTGCCGGATATGTGGTGATTTCCTCCATCAACCCCAATGGACAGTGTCAATCCCTCGAAAAACGCAAACGGCCTGTCTCCCTGGAAGGAATTCCGCTTCGGGAAAATTCCCTTTTTGTAGGCCTGCCGTTGGATAGCGCTCAAGCCATCGAGGGATGGAAATCCCAGGAAGCGGGGCATCCCGACTGGAATTGGCGATTGGCGGGTCGGGAGGGGGTTCAAGGAACGAGATGCGTGGTTCTTGAAGGGACCCAAACTCCCCCCGAGTGGGAAAAGCCCCGGGCCGATCGGCCCACCTGGAGACGCAAGGCCTTGGCCTGGATCTCAAGCACGACAGGTATGATTCATCGCCTCGAAAAAACCTACGAAAGGCGTGACCCGGCCCGTGACTACATAAGCCTCAGGACAACCTACCGGGTAGAATTGGACAGCACGCTTGGCTATCCCGGCCAACTTTTTGAGGACCGCAAACGCGAAGTACTCCTGGCTTTCCAAACCCAGGAAGATACGCTGGCCCTGGTCGATGAAACCAACCGGAATCCGCGAGCCTTTGATGCCCTGGTGCGCCAAATCAGCACCCACCTTTCAGACAATCCTTCGACTCCCTACCGGGCCTCCCTGCAAGGGGTTTTGCGTAAAATCGACCTGGCCAAAAAGGGAGAATTGGTTACCGCGGTGGAGGATGAGCCCGCCGGTTCCGAGCCGGTTTCCGGCCCCGCTTTGGGCAAAATCGCCCCCGATTTCCTGGTTCCCTCCATGGACAAAAGTGGTACGGTCAGCTTGAAAAATTGGAAAAACAAGCCGATCCTCCTTCTCTTTTACCACCCCGATTCCCCCAGTGCGATCAGCAGCCTGGCCTTTGCCAACGAAATGGCCCGGGAAAACAGGGGCAAAATTCAGGTATTAGGGATGACGGTTTTGAGCAACCCCCGCCGGGTTTCCGCCCAAAAAGAGGCCATGAAGCTGGTTTTTCCTTTGGTGGATGGAAGCGGGCTAAAAATCAGCTATGCCCTCGACTCAACCCCCAAATGGTATTTGTTGGATGCGGCAGGAATCATTCGTTCGGTCCAATCGGGTTGGGGTGATGAAATGAAGGGCGACCTGATTCGCGAAACACAGAATTTGTTGAACACCCGTTAAAGCATCCGACCCGGAGAACCGTTACGATCGGCTTGCCAAACCGCCCGGTGGGATCTCCCCCCGGGCTTGGTTCATTTGAAGGGGGGGCACCCCGGGAGAGCATCCGATAAAAGGAACTATCTAGGTCATTAAGGGAAAACTACCTTTCGGTTCTCATGCCAACCCTCGCCCCCGTTTCCTGTGGCCCTTGTGCAACCCAATGTTGTCGCTGCGGGCGGAGTTTTGACACCGGAGAGGGGATTTGGTCGGCCCTTGCAGGCATGGCCCATCAGGAAAAAGGGGGAGAAAAAACCCGCCAAAGGATGGATTTTTGCCAAAGGTGCTGGACTGGCCCGGGAGAAGGGCTGCCCAATGGGATCGTTTGCTGGTTTCGGGCCGTTTGTAACCGGGAAACCTTGGGAAGCCAGTCCCAATCCAGGGAGCAGATTCTCTTGAGGAACCTTCAACAACCCAAAGGAATCGGGCCTGGGGATGGCGAAAAACCCGATGGCCAAGGATCCCAGGAGGCGGTGCGTTATGCAGCTGCACTTGGGCTTTGGCGTATGCAAAGGCTACGATTGGATTCTGTAGGGGATCGAGATGGCTGCGAAATCCTTCGATTCCGGATCACCGGAACCCAAAAACGATTCGAAGTTTCCAACCCCGGATTATCCGAGGAAGAACTGCGTAAGATGGAAGAGGACTTGGTCCACAAAGCGCAAGAGGACTTGCGCTTGGGAGGCTTGACTGGATATTCCCCGGAGGGAAATCAAGCCGCATGAGCAGGAATCCCATTATGACCGTGGGCCAAAAAAAATGTTGCATCCTGTTGATGGGCTTGACCCTATCCTTGGCAGGTTGTAATTCGCTTGCCAAAAACCTGAGGCTTGGACTCCCTAAAGACTCACCAACGGCTCCCCAATCGTTCACAGCAGAGCAAATGGTATCGTACCTGAACGACAATTCCCGCCGGGTGGGCACACTTCAGTGCAACAATGTATCTATTGATAGCCGTCAAGGCGACCAAAATGCCCCTGGCCTGGAAGGCTTGATGGTTTTGCAAAAACCTCGCAATTTCCGCATGAAGGGAAAGGTGGTGGGCCAGCCAGCCGTCGATCTTGGTTCCAACAATGACGAGTTTTGGTATTGGGTGAGCAAGGCGGAACCGGTCCCCTATGTATTTCATTGCAACTATAACGAGCTGTCCCATGGCCAAACGAGAATGCCCTTTCCATTCCAACCCGAAATGGTAATCCAGGCCCTTGGGGTTTCGGAATATGATCCCGGTCGGCCCTACCAGGTCAGGGACGCTGGCAAAACAATGGAGCTTGTGGAGGTCGTTCAGGGTCCATCCGGGCCCCCATTGCAAAAAATCACCGTGTTTTTAAAGGAACCTGCCCCACCCGGCAAACCCCAAGTCATCAAGTATTTATTGCGTGACAATGCGGGAAAGGACATCTGCATTTCCGAAATTTATGATATTCAGATCCACCGTGAAACCGGGGCAATCCTTCCCCTGAGAATGAAAATGAATTGGCCGCAGGAGCGGGTGGAAATGCAGCTTCGATTTGGGGAATTCATCATGCCAGTGCTCACCCAGGATCAAACCGCAAGGATGTTTCAAAGGTCCGATTTGGGAGGCCAACCCAGCTTTGATTTGGCCAGGGGAATGCCCGATGCCCCTCCCACCGCCCGTGCCCCCTAACGCACAATCCCTTCCTGAGTTCCCAAAAAACGAACATAATTGACTTTTTTTGCGTCGCCTCTTGCACCCTAGGGCAAGGGTGCTATCATGACATTGTCAAGAACCACTAAATTGTCCAGTTAGGTATCTGGTTGCTATTCGTCCAAGCTCCAAATTCTTTAGGGTTTCTTTAGGACATTACTAGGCTATTGATTTGGAGTACATTGCTATGGCAGATGAATCGCACGGGAAGCGTCCCAGTACCGCCGGTAGGGGAACGAGTATTTTATTGAGGCTACCCCCTCAGGTCGCCATGGACCTTCGGCGGATCGCCAAATTGGAAGAACGGACCATCACCACCATCGCCTTAAGGGCCCTGCGCATGTACTTCAAACAGGAACATGGCGTGCAGATCGAATTGGAAAGCAAATAGTTTTCCGGTCATAAAGGGGTGGAGTCCCATCGCTCGATCCCTACCGATCGTTCAAGGTGAAAGTGTGTCCAAGGGGATACCGCTTTCGCCTTGGTGTTTCGTTGCCTAAATTCCGTAACCTCGGCTCCTTCCAATCAAGCCCGAGCTATTGCAATAAACCCGTTTTTTCAGCGGGACCCCTGAGACTGGCTATTCCTTTCCCCAAAATCCGGTTTCCCAATACCAAGGCTTTTTTGCCATGTCCATTTCTTGTGCGGTTACCATTGCCCTTGCTCCTGAAGTAAAAAGTGGTCCCTTTGTTTTTCATTCCGAAGTCCAAAATCTTGACGCAATGTTTGCCATGGTACGCGCCATGGGGTTTCCGGCAGTCGAAATTTTCCCCCGCACTCCGGAAGACATTGATCCCCTCATCCTTGGCCCAATGTTACGAAAACACAACCTGCAGTTGGCAGCCGTTGGCACCGGAGCAGGATGGGTGATCCACAAACTAAGGCTTACAGATCCTGATCCAAAAACGAGGAAGAAAGCCGTTGAATTCGTGGCGGAAATTCTCCGCCGAGCCGCCAAACTGAACGCCCCGGTTATCATCGGCTCCATGCAGGGAAAGGCCGATCCCGATGGCAAAGAGGCTACCCTGGAACGACTGAGAGAATCGGTCATACTGCTTGCCAGGGAGGCTCAAGCCTTGGGCCAACGGTTGTTACTGGAACCTCTCAACCGGTATGAAACCGACTTGCTCAATAAAGTTGGGGATGTTTGTTTATTGGCGGAACAAACGAACGAACCGGCGGTTTCCGTCCTCGCTGATTTGTTTCACATGAACATCGAAGAGAGGGACATTCCCCAAGCCCTCCTTGCTTGTGGAAACAGGTTGGGTCATGTCCATTTGGCGGACAGCAACCGTCAAGCGGCCGGGCTTGGCCACACCCCCATGGAACCGATCTTTGCAACCTTGAGGGACATGGGCTATCAAGGTTTTGTGAGTGCAGAAGTATTTCCCAAACCGGATAGCGATACGGCGGCCAAGGCTACCCTTTTGGCTTGGCAATCCATGAGCCTTGTCAACCCAAAAGTCCTTTGAACCTCCCGTCGGTTGGCAAAGCCATTGGCTATTTTCCCCGAAGGACCGCCACCGGGGCATCGGTATCCTTGAGAAGCTTTTGGGCTTGTTCGGGATGTTGATCCAGCCACCAGCTCAGGGCCGCAAAAAAGTATTGTAATTGTCCGACATAGTTTTCGGCGAGTTTGGGTGCTGAGGATCCCAGGAGCTTGGTTCCCAGTTGAATCGCCTTGGAATCGGTCTTCAGGTAAAAGCGATATTGGTGACGAATTGCCGGGTTGCCTTCCGTGTCTTTGCCCGGCACAAAATGGACAAGAACGACGGCCTCAAAATCGACTACGGGAAAAAATGGTGCGGGCCGACCCTTGCCTTCACATAGCCAAACCCAGGCATTCTTGCCTTTTGCCACGGCTTCCCACACGACTTGGCCACGGCCGGGCTCTTCGTAATGGAACCGCCCCTTTTCATCCACCTCAGGGATCGTGCAATGAGCACCCAGGGATTGCCAAATCCGGAACGCATCCTTGGGATGGCCTAGCAACCAGCGGTATACCTCGGGAGGGGCCTGAAACGCCTCGGCGGGCCCATGGGCAATCACCGTAGGTTGGTCAATAACCGCCCTAACCCGATCTCGATGGATCGGGGCCATGATCGAATACGGGATCCCAGCAGGCTCGGTGGAAACCTTTGCCGTTTCAGCGGCAAAAACTCCCAATGAGGTCAAGCCAATTGCCAGGATCACCAACGCAGCTTTGCGCCGGTGCATCAATGGAACCTCGTGGGCCCCCCCGGATCGGGATTCCAAGGGTGGTCGTTTTCATCATCGAAATCCGGGAGGGGGGATCATGAGGGATTTTCGGGTTGGTCTTGTGGTTAGGAAAATAAGGGGCTTAAACTAGCCGATGGAACCGGGGTATCCAGGAATCCTTTGGCTCTCTTCCCCATTTTGGTGGTTTTTTGATCCAACAACCCGACGGGCCCTTTACCATGAACACCCACCCAAACCCAGTCGCCCCAACGGGCCAAACCAGGCGTGCCGCTTCCAAACTGCTGGTTCGATTGGGTGCCTTGGCTGTAATCGGGGCCGCCGCCGCGGGGATCTATTTTCAAAAAGAGCTTCAAGCTGCTTGGCTGGCCAGACAAATTGCTCAAACCACCGAAGCGGAAGCCCCTCAATGGATTGAACAAGCCAAAGAATTGGGTGATCCCGCCATGGCCCCCTTGGTTGGATTATTACTGTCCGATCGGGAATTGGTGGTAAAAACCGCAACAAAGGCCCTTCAGGGGCTTTCGGAGAATTGGGCCGAAGATGACCCCCGCCGAATTCTTTTGGCAGGGAGGTTAACCATGGGGTTTGCGGCTTTTTCTCCCTTGGGCCAAGCGGCCTCTTTGGAATTGGTCAGCAGCTGGTTGGTGGAACCTCCCGTTCCAGGGTCCCCCTTGATGCAGGCGGTCTCGGGGCTGTTGGCCCAGGCAGCCTTGGGATTGGTGGAACCGGTCCCCGGCACCGAACCCGACGCCACGGTTCCCAAAGCGGCGATGACCCTCCTGGCACGCCTACCCGCCACGGGGGAAGAGGAATTCCAACGCGTGGACACATTGGCCAGGCGGGACCTTTTGCGGCAAATCCTCCGCAAGGGGGATCCCGCTTCCAGAGTCGAGGCCATCAGTATCATCATCCGAACCAAAGTAGACCTTTACGAGGATCTGGTTTCCTCTTTGGAAGATCCCATAGCCGGTGTCAGGAGGGCGTCTGTTTTGGCCTTGGCCCCGGCAACGGACAAGGTCCGGGAGGATGTGCTGTTGGGGGCTCTTCATGACAGCGATCCCGAGGTGGAGCGGTTGGCGGAATTGGCTCTCTCGGCTCGGGGGCTTTCGCCTGAACACATTCGCTTGGGCAAGCTCTTGACCGATGCGGACCCAACCCGGCGCCTTGAGGTCCTTGACATGGTTCATGGGTCTACGGATTTGGACGAAAAGCTTTGGTTGGAACGGCTTAGCCACGATCGGTCCGCCTCGGTGCGAGCCGCTGCGGCCCGGGCCCTTAGTGGCCGCTTTGGAACCGAGGCCAATGATCGCTTGCGGCAGATGGCAGGTTCGGACCCAAGTCCCTCGGTGAGCCGGATTGCGGGTTTCTACCTTGGTCAACAGGGGCGTGGGGTTAGGGAAATACCGAAGTAATCTATTTGGCGTAATTCCTTAGGCAGTGCCTGGCAAGGATTCCCGGGGCACCCCACGGCTTCTGAACCAACCCATGATTGCGGCCAAAACGACGGCGAGTCCGAAAAGGGTTAGGGTACCGGGCTAGGGAACGGCGGTGGCAGTCGCAGACAAGCTGAATTGGCCGCCTGTGGTAGAGGTAGATAACAAACCCCAACCAAGAGACTCGGTAACACCCACATCGGTGGTACTCCACCAAGGATCGCCGCTCGAATTATCGAGTCGAAAATAAAGGTAACCGGTATCGCCGCTATTGAACGAACGACCCGTTAAGGTGGAAAGGTCAAACTCGAAATCGGCTTGTTGACCTACGGCATAGGTACGGGTTCCTGTAATTGAGCCACTTGTGTTCGTACCAAATTTTATCTCCAAGCCAAGTGCGGTGATCGGATTGGAGGAAGCGTTATCGTTGACCCGTATTTTGACGGTATCAAACGATCCGGTGTACCCGGCAGTCCAGCGAATGCTGCTATAGGTACCACTAGCAATGTCCGCACTTCCGGAGGCGGTCCCAAAGCGACTCAGAACAACATCGGCCCGGGCGGAGGAGGCGAGGAACAAAATGGCAAATGCCAAAGGCCAATAAAGGGGCATGGGCATTGCTCCGCAGACCGAGAGGCTTTTGAATGAAAAGCTACTCGCAAAGATATCACTTTATAGGGATTTTTCCCCGAAATCAAGGTTTCTTTTGAAGGATTTGGGGGTGTCTTGCCCTGATTTATGCATTCCCGACCCAAAATCCTGCCAGAAACTTCCCGACCCTTGGATTCGGTCGGCTTTTTATTGGAAAACCCCATTTTCAATCGCCCGAACCGGGGGTCATTTGGGGCCAAAAGGCGGTCAAAGAAATAGATCGGGCCGTTGGCCCTCGGTTTTATGTCTGGTCTGATTCCTGGGGCGTTGCCCCAGGCTGGTTTAGGTCGGGCCGTTGGCCCGCAGAATCACCTCATCGAAATTGTCAGGCGACAAACATGAATGGCTATGCCACCTTCATGTTCTCTCCTCAGAATATTTTCAACGCCAACGGCGTGGCACCATATCAGCCTGGGGCAACGCCCCAGGTACCCATTGTCAAATCAACCAAGGGCTGAAAGCCCGACCTATACAAGCCCCAACCTCCCACACACATTGGGTTCGAGGATTATGCCAATGGATCTGGCCTTTGGCCCTCGAAAAATTGCGGTGCCCGATACCTGGTGCGTTGCCCCAGGCTGGTATAGGGCCCTTGGCCCTCAGAACACCGAACAGAAAACATTTGATAAAGGATGAACAGGATCCGTTTTGGGGGATAATGTGCCCCTCCGGGTTAATTCCTATTTCCCGTATTCGTCCTTCCATTCTTCGTACCAGGCCATCTGGATCGCTTCGAGCCGTTTTTCGCCCGCACCCTCGGGGGCACCCGCAAAATCCTCGATATCCAACACCCATTTGTGCATATCGGTAAAGCGTACCGATAAGGGATCAAGGGTATCGTACTTCTCAAAAAGCAAGGCACCAATTTCCCGAAAATCTGTCCAATCGAGCTTCATTGGGTTCTCTCCTCCTTGAAAATTGTCAGGAAATCAAGCCGGTGGTTACCTGATCCGGTTTGCGACTGGCAAGAACCTTGAGGGCGGTTTCATCCATCACCCGGGTAGCCAAGGCAAGGGTAACCTCGGAAAGGTGGTTGATCGCATCGTTAAGCCGGTCACCCGGTTCCGGCGATGTAATGTCATCGGTTTGTGATGCCATAAGGACAAGGACAACCGCGCTCTCAATTTGGGTTCGTTCCCCAGAAGGGATGTCCAAATCGGTTCGGTCCAGCGTGCGCCTGGTATGGCTAATCAGGATGGCACCCTTGGCTTTGAGTTCAATGAGCCTTCGGGCCCGGAAATCTTCATGGGCATGATCCACGCTTTCCAGGACCATTCGCTCCACCTCCTCATCACTTAGGCCATGGGAAGGCTTAATGGAAATCCGTGCCTCCTGATTGCTCCGTTTTTCGCAGGCGGTAACAGTAAGCAGGCCATCCGCATTCACCAAAAAGGTCACATCGACCTGAGCCATTTGGGAAGGCATGGGTGGGATGCCCGAAAGCTTGAATCGTCCCAGGTCACGGCAATCCTTGGCCAATTCCCTTTCCCCTTGAACAATGGTGATTTCCACGGCGGTCTGATTGTCGACGGCGGTTGTAAATCGTTCGGTTGCCCGGGCCGGAATGGTGGTGTTTCGATGAATGAGTTTGCTGACTGCACCGCCCAGGGTCACGATCCCAAGCGACAGGGGCAGGACATCCAATAAAAGAGTCTGGCGCCGATTTCCGGCGAGAATGTCCGCCTGGATGGCAGCACCCAAGGCGACTGCCTCGTCCGGGTTGAGTTCGGTGTGGGGCTTTCGACCGAAAAACTCGCCCACAAGCCGGCGAACCAGCGGAATGCGGGTGGAGCCACCCACAAGTGCCACCTCGTCGATCTGTTGGGGCGTTTTTTGGGCATCGCGAAGGGCAACGCGGCAGCGATCAAGGCTTCTCTTGACCAGGGGAAGGATAAGCTCCTCAAACTCCGGTTGGGTAATCCTCTCCCTGTGGCCCAAGGGGGCAATGGGATATGCGGGGATTTCAACCACCGTGTCAGGAGCCTCGGAAAGGGCGATTTTGGCTTGTTCGGCCAAGCCACGCAAACTCTGCAGGAAATGGGGATCGAAATCGTTTAATGCCTCGGTTTGGTGTGGGTTTTGGCCAAGCCTTGCCAAAAGGAACCTCATCAGGGCACGGTCAATATCATCTCCCCCCAAACGGGTATCCCCGCCTGTGCTTAATACCCTAAAGACGCCATCGTCCAGGTTCAGGATGGTACAATCGAAGGTTCCCCCGCCAAAGTCATAGACCGCAATGGTCCCCTTTCGGCGGCGATCAAGGCCATAGGCCAGGGCTGCTGCGGTCGGTTCGTTGATGATCCGAAGGACTTCAAGGCCCGCGATCTTGCCAGCATCCCGGGTGGCCTGCCGTTGGCTTTCGTCAAAATGGGCGGGTACGGTGATAACGGCACGGGTGGGATTCCCCGCCCGGTGTCTGATTTCTTTGAGGATAAGGGCGGAGAGTTCCTCAGGGGTCCTTTTTTTTCCCTGGATGTCCACACAGAGAACTTTGCGGCCTTCCCCTGCGTCGTGTTCTGTAATCCCCTGGGGAATGAATCCCAACTCGCCCCCAAGGTCAGAAAGAGTGCGGCCCATGAGGCGTTTGACAGAAAATAGGGTATTAAGGGGATCGCTTAAGGAGCGGGCTTTGGCTTCCTCACCAACGAGAGGAGGTCCCTTTTGGGGAAAGGAGATAACGCTTGGGACGAGAGGATTGCCCTCGGGCCCCCGCAGAACAACAGGCTTGCCGTCGATCATTTTGGCGACGAGACTATTGGTTGTGCCAAGGTCGATGCCGACGATTTCACTCATACCCCTATCACCTTTTCCGGGAACCGAATGGGCGCTGAGGGATTTGAACCCCCGACCAACACGGTGTAAACATGCCGCTCTACCCCTGAGCTAAGCGCCCCAAAATGAGGTCCATACCTGGTTAGTAGGAGTCCTCAAGTTCCCGGAGCAGGCCCTCAACCGAGCGAAGCTGGTTGAGTAGGAGCCTAATCTCTTTTGTACGGATCAGACGGGCCAAGGCATCCTCTTCTGGCCCACTGAATTGTTGTTGAATGTGATTGAGGAGTTTGGTTCGTTCGGTTTCCAATCCAATGCGCAACCGGGGATGGGTGGCAGGATCCTTGGCCTCTTCGCGCCATTCCAGCATTTGTTCGAGAAACGGCATGGGTTGGCTTTTGTTGGTGGAAGCGTCTGGTCCCCCCCAAAGGGCCAGCAAATGCTCCGCCCTACGCAAAGGATTGGCCAAAACGGCGTAAGCCTCATTGAGGGAAGTGCTTTCAACAAGGGCCTTTTCAAGGGCTTCTGGCCCGGATTGGGCGTTATGATCCGGGTGGCAGAGTCGGCTTTGATGGAGGTAGTTTTTCAGAAGTAGGGCATCATCAATATGAAAAGCGGGAACAATCCCCAGCCTTTCAAACGCCGAAACGGTCATTGCATCCCCGAAAAGTGATCCGGCCAAAATGCCGGGACCGGAAACAGGGTGTTTCCGGTCCAATGGTTTGCCTTGGATTGCCGGGGTTTGACAAGGTTTCGGTAGCCTACATGGAAAAGCTGGAACCGCAACCGCATGTGCTTTTGGCACTTGGGTTTACCACGCTGAAGCCGGTCTTGGCCAGATCTTCGTCATGGTAGTCCACCGTGGCATCGCCAAGGTACATGAGGCTGCGCTTGTCGACGACGATTTCCACCCCGTTAAGAGTAAAGACCTCATCGAGTTTTTCGTTCAGGTTGTGGTCAAGGTCGAGCTTGTGCTGAAAGCCGCTGCAACCACCGCCAACCACGCTCAGGCGCAGGTAGACTTTGTCGTTGATGCTGTTGTCCTTGATGATTTCCCGAACTTTGCTGGCTGCCTTGTCTGAAACTGTTATCGCCATGAGTCAATCTCCTTTGTGGTCCTGAAACCCCATTATACCCCAACGGTAAGTGTTTCGGCCACCGCAGCCGAACCCAAATTCTTGGTCTGATAATCTTTGATGGCCGCTTTGATGGCATCCTCGGCAAGGACCGAACAGTGGACCTTCACCGGAGGGAGGCAAAGCTCCTCGACAATGGAGGTGTTTCGGATATCCATTGCCTCGTCAATCGATTTGCCTTTAAGCCATTCGGTGGCCAGGCTGCTCGAGGCGATGGCACTGCCGCAGCCAAAAGTCTTGAACTTGGCATCTTCAATAAGGCCAGTGTGTTCATTGATGCGGATCTGAAGTTTCATCACATCGCCGCACTCGGGGGCACCAACCACGCCTGTTCCCACGAGGGGATCGGCCCGGTCGAAGCTTCCCACATTGCGCGGGTTGTAGTAGTGGTCAAGCACTTTTTCGCTGTAAGCCATAATAATCTGTCCTCCAAAAAGCGGTGAAAAAACGGGTTGGGGTGTCCCCCATGGGTACTTAGTGGGCGGCCCAGGCAACCGTACTCAGATCGATCCCTTGTTTGTGCATCTCGTAAAGCGGGCTCATCTCGCGCAAATGATTAACCGCGGTGATTACCTGCCGGATCACAAAGTCGATCTCGGTCTCGGTGGTAAACCGGCCCAGGCCAAAGCGGATGGAACTATGGGCCAACTCATCCCCCACCCCAATCGCCCGCAAGACATAGCTGGGTTCCAGGCTGGCACTGGTGCAGGCGGAGCCAGAGCTTACCGCCACATCACGGATGCCCATCATCATGGCCTCGCCTTCGACAAAGGCAAAGCTAAGGTTCAGGTTTCCCGGAAGGCGATCGGTGGGGTGGCCATTCACGCCGACATCACCCAACTCGGCGGTGATGCCATCATGAAGCCTTTTGCGAAGGGAAAGCAGCCTTTGTGTTTCCGACTCGCGCAATTTGCCAGCCAGCTCACAAGCCGCACCTAACCCAACGATACTGGGGACCGCCAAGGTCCCTGAACGCATACCACGCTCATGGCCTCCGCCATCCATCAAGGCATCCAGGCGGACACGGGGGTTTTTGCGGCGAACATAAAGGGCACCCAAACCCTTGGGGCCGTACAATTTGTGGGCGGTGAGGCTCAAAAGGTCGATTCCCATGGCTTCCACATCCACGGGGACCTTACCCACAGCCTGGACGGCGTCGGTGTGAAACAGGACCCCCCGAGCCTTGCAGATCGCCCCGATGGCCGCCAAAGGCTGCAATGTGCCTATCTCGTTGTTCGCAGCCATCACACTGACAAGGATGGTTTTTTCTGTGATCGCCTGGGCTACCTGCTCCGGGGCTACTTGTCCATATTTGTCCACCGGTAGGTAGGTTACTTCAAAACCGTCCCGTTCGAGCCGTTTGCAAGGGTCAAGCACTGCCTTGTGCTCGATCACGGTGGTAATGATATGGTTGCCTTTTTTCCGATACATCGAGGCCACGCCTTTGATGGCGAGGTTGTTGCTTTCGGTGGCTCCGCTGGTGAAGATAATTTCCTTTCCTGAGGCCCCAATCAGCCTCCCTACCTGTTCACGGGCATTTTCTACTGCCTCTTCGGCCACCCACCCAAAAGAGTGGTTGCGGCTGGCGGCATTGCCATAGTTTTCGGTGAAGAAAGGAAGCATCGCTTCCACTACCCGGGGATCACATCGGGTGGTGGAGTTGTTGTCCATGAAGATCGGGAGTTTCAAACTTGCGCTCATAACGGAAAAACGATCCTTTGGGATTAGGCAATTGCCATCGCCTGTTGATGGACAGTTGGGGTTTGGGACACAAAAGCAGTTTCAGGGTTGGGGTTATGGGCATTTGGAACAAATCCGATTTGGATGGCACCCACTTCGATGGGGCCATCATCGAAAAGTGTTTCCAGGGTGGTCCGTCCCAAAATGTCACTAATGCGCTGGTGAACCTTGCCGATGGCACCCTTTACGGGGCATATACCACTTAGGGAGCAGGGTTCGGTATGGTTGGTGGTACACTCGGTAAGGTGAAAGGGATCATTCAAGGCATCCATCAGCTGGGACATGGTGATGTCGCTTGCTGGCCTGCCCAGGACATACCCTCCCCGAACACCCCGGTGGCTTTGGACCAAACCCGTGGCACATAGCCGCTTCAGAATATTGGCCACAAAAGGGCGACTTAAGGCAAACGATTCCGCTATTTCCCGGGCGGAAGCCCCGCTTCCCCTTCGGTGCAGGATGGACATAATGAGCAGGCTGTAATCCACCTTTCTGCTTAGGAATGTCATGGGAAACCTCGAGGGAAAGCCGGTTTTTTTTGGAAACGCTTCCAAAGTGGGCCGAAAGAGCACACAATCAGTACTCTTTCCCTTTTATAATAGCACAATGGTGGTGCTGATTCAAGGATTCAAAAAAGATATCGAATCGAAAAATATTTGCCTTTTTCCTTTCTTCTGGGCAAATCCACTCCTACACTTGCAAAGCCAGTCTCGTTTTCCCCTCAGGATCCCTTTGCCTTTCTTTGGGTTGCCATGAAGTTCCCTAAGCCAAACCTGAACACTTTCCAGGGCCTTGTCCTCAGTTTAGTGCTTTTGGCATTTGCACAAGCCGGGGCATGGGCTGGGTGCGGAGACCATGTGGTTTTGGGAGGTAAGGCCGCCCTGTCCGAACAGGCCCTCCAACATTTGGCATTGAAACCCCAAGGGATTCCCGGTCAACCCATCAAAACACCCTGTTCAGGCCCAACCTGTCGAAAACAATCCCCCATGGCTCCGGCAATTCCTCTGGAAGTGGCCAAACGCATGGTAGATCAACCGCTTTGGTTCGCTTTGCTGGGGTTAGCCGAATTGCCCGCCATGGGTTCGTACACTTTTGTGTTTGAAGTTCCGTTGCTCTCCTGTGGCTTTTCATTGGATGTGTTTCACCCTCCGCGTGTGTAATCGAATCCGCCAAGGGAAGTGTCAACCCGACCCTTCCATGGCGGACAAATCGGTAGATCGACCGGTTGGATCCAATGTGTTAGGGCCTTTGTGCCCGGACACTTGGTAACCGACCCGAAGTCAGATCCTCAAACTCCGGATGCCTGCCCGCATCGCCTCCCCTTTTTCCCAAACACATTGCCAATTCTTACACAGGAGATCTGTCATGAAATCGAATTCCAGGAATCGTCACGCTTTCACCCTGATCGAGCTACTCGTAGTCATTGCCATCATTGCCGTACTCATTGGACTATTGCTGCCAGCCGTACAAAAGGTACGCGAAGCGGCCAACCGCATGAGCTGCCAAAACAACCTGAAGCAACTTGGTTTGGCACTTCATTCTTTTCACGATGCCAATGGTGCCTTTCCCCGTGGCCGAACGATTCCCAATGCGCAATCGTTTTCGGCCCAGTCCCGGTTGCTCCCTTTCCTGGAACAGGAAAATGCCTCCAAGTTGGTCAATTATGGGGTCAACTACAACGATCCTTCCAACTTGGCCGCATCAGGCATAGTGATCAAGTCCTTTATTTGCCCCTCCGATTCCACCTCGGCGGTACCTACAGGGATGGCTCCCTTGAGTTACCGGGTTAATGAGGGAACGACGGTTGCCATGTGGCAGGGGATTAGTGATGCCAACGGTGTGAACAAGAATTTGCCTCCCGACAATGGGCCTTTCTTTTGCAACAACCCCTACCGCTTTGCCGATATTCTGGACGGGACCAGCAACACCGCCGGCTTTAGCGAACATCTGATCGGTGACTTTAGCCAATCGCAGGTAAGCCCAAGGTCGGATACCTTTCGTCCCGGAACCTATCCCGCCACAGCGGATGAGGCGGTTGCCCAATGTGCCGCCGCCAATATCTCTGACCTGGCCATCCAGGGGAATTCCAATGTGGGGGCCCCCTGGATCTACGGGTTCCACTCAACCTCGAGTTATTGGCACTCCGGGCTTCCCAACAGCCGTTCATGTATGTTTCCTCCCAGTCGCATCATGACCACAGCCGGCAGCAACCACACTGGTGGGGTCAATGTTTGCATGCTGGATGGGTCCGTCAAATTCTTTACCAGTGCGGTTAGCATTGCAACCTGGCGAGCCATTGGCACCCGAAATCTGGGTGAGATTCTTGGACCTGATTTCTAGGGAATCAGACTTTGAGCTACCTAACCCATCTTTTAAGGAGTCGACTGAATGAGTCCGTTGCTGTTACTCGTCCTGCTTCAGAACCCGGCTCCTCCGGACGCTGCCCCCAAGCCTGTGGGGCAGACCAGGGTCCAGGAGAAGGAGCTTCTCGAGGCCTACAAGAAGGCCAAACCGCGCCTGCCTATGCCCCCTGTGGTGGAGGGCCAGGCATCCCGGGTCAACAATGGCCGGTTCCGGCAATACTACCTCGGGCCGGAGTTCCAAACCAGTGGCCTTGGCGGAAGGGAACCCGACCCGGAATTGACCCTGAACAACACCTTCAAGGTCAAGTTGTTCTGGATTGCCAGCCGGGCCAACAATTGCTTCTATTGACTGGGTCATCAGGAACACAAGCTTTCCGCCGCCGGGGTCTCCGACGATGGCATTGCCGCCCTTGATAGCGACTGGTCTGTATTTAGCCCGGCAGAACAGGCCGCTTTCGCCTATGCCCAAAAGCTCACCCATGAACCCTCCTCGATCAATCCTGCAACCATCAAATCCTTGAGGGAGTTTTATTCACCCAATCAGATTCTGGAGATGACCATTGCCATTGGTGGCTACAACTCCATGAACCGGTGGACGGATGCCCTGAACATTCCAGGTGAGGAGAATGGAAACTTTTTCAAGAAGGAAGGGGGCGAAGATCTTTCACGATTTGACACTCCGACCTCTGCGAAATATGCAACTGCAAAGTCGCTAATCATTCCCAAAGCTCCGGCTGGTATTCCTGCCGAGGGGCCTGGGCGCCTGAGTCTTGCTGACCTTAACAGGAAAGTGGTTGAGGCATCCAAACGCGCCCCGACTTTGCCATTGGCCGAGGCCGCCCCTGCCACCTGGAACACTTCCAACAAAGCTTGGGTGAGGCTCCTGGCAACCTTTACCAAGTCGGGCAAAACACGCCATGATGGGGTGATCAATTGCCAAACAAAGGGATCTCTCTCGCCCAAACTTCGTGGGGCTATCGCCTGGGTGGCGGCTCGGGAGGATGGGGCCCTTTATGCGTTTGACCTTGCCACCAAACAACTCAAGGATCTGGGGCTCTCGGATTCTGAAATCATGGGGTTGGATGAGGTTGGGTTGGCACTCGAACCGGGCGATCGGACGGCCCTCCCCCTGGTTAGAAAACTAACCGTCGCTCCAGCAACGGTCGCTGATGCGGATGTGGTTATCCTTCGTAAGGCCTTGGGAGGGTCTTTTACCGACAAACAGGTGGCAGAGATTGTCCACCAGGTTTGTAACGCTTCCTTTTTTCACCGGGTAACCGAGGCGGCAAACCTGCCCGTTGGAAACTAGCCAAAGACAAGGAACGAGGGGCCTGCGGGGATTCCGTTTCCCGCAGGCCCCTTGGTTTGTTCATTCCATACTAGAGAAAATGGAGGGTTTTAGGTTCCGCTTTAATTAGGTAAAGGTCGACCATCGGGTCGATCTGGGGCAGGACGGCGTTCCCCACGGGGGGGAGCATCCGCTTCGGGACGACGACCATCGGGACCATCAGGACGGCGATCCCCACGGGGGGGAGCATCTGCTTCAGGCCGACGACCATCCGGGCCATCGGGACGGCGTTCCCCACGGGGAGGAGCATCCGCTTCGGGACGACGACCATCCGGGCCATCAGGACGGCGTTCCCCACGAGGAGGAGCAATCCGGTCATCACCCGGTCCCCCCGGTCCACCAAATCCAGGACGACCACCCCCGGGTCCCCCCGGTCCACCAACGCCTGGTCGGCCACCGGGTCCACCAGGACCACCGGGTCCTCCCGGTCCACGGCCAATCGGACCATTTTCCCGTATTTCTTTGAGGTGATTGCGTTGCTCTGCAGTAAGGATTTTTTCGAGCTTGGCGGTCGTCTCCTTTTGAAGGTCATCCATCTGTTTTCTTTGTTCGTCACTTAGCCCAAGGATCTGCCCCAAAAACGGTGGGAAAATCTGGCCGGGACCACCGGCGGGCATTCTGCCGCCACCGCCCACACCAGGGAAACCTCCCCGGACACCTGGTCCTCCAGGACCTCGTCCCGGTCCCGCACCAGGCTGACCAGGGAACCCTTCACCTCGAGGCCCAGCCCCCTCCCGACCCGGTTCCCTTCCCTGTCCATTACGGCCCGGAGCCCTTTCGCCCGGTTGTCCAGGAGCTCCCTCTCGTCCCGGTCCACCCGCTGGTCGTTCCGGGCCATCCCGCCCCGGTCCAGCGGTTGGGTGCCCCGGGAACCCTTCGCGTCCTGGTTCTGTTCCATCACGGCCAGGTCCCCTTTCGCCCCTTGGTCCGGGAGCCCCATCCCTTCCCGGTCCATCACGACCCGGGGCACCATCCCCACCACGGCCACCCTGAGGACCGAGAATCGCCGCTTCCTGGGCTTTCAAAGCCGTGAGCTCTTCTTTGGTAACTTTGCCATCCTTGTTGGCGTCGGCCCGGTTGAAGGCTCGAAGCAACCCTTCTGGAACACTCTCCCGGTTGATGTTTCCTTCTTTGTCCTTTTCCAGGGCAGAAAGGCGAGCGGAAGCGGTTTGACCTCCTTGAATGGGGCGAGCCCCTTCCGGAGGGCGGTCGGGGGCCCTATCTCCCCGCGGAGGTTGGGCCAGGGCGAAAGAGGCCGAGAATACGCCCATTATCACCCACCCAGATCTTGCAAATCGAAACATTGTCATTACCCTTTCCTGTTAGTTGGCAAGAGGCACTGGCACAATCACGCTCCGGCCCATCCGGTTCACGCGAACCCGCACCGTTTCCCCCACCAAAAATTCACGCTCCACAAAACCAGTCAAATCCGCCGATTCGAAAACAAGAGTTTTCCCCTCGATTCCAACCACGACATCCTTTGGTTCAAATCCAAGGTCCACCAACCGGGGCGAAAGCTTGGCCGCAAGGCGAAAAGCCATCAGCTTGGGCGACAGTCCCAACCCCGTTTTCTCATCCTTGGTCAAGTCCTTCCCCGGAAGGGAAAACCTCGGAATCATCCGCCGCATGGAGGTGCGCCAAGTGATGTCGCCCTGCCTCCACCCTTCGGTCAATTCCAGAGAGGCCTCCTGGTCCTTGCCAGATCGCCTAAAGCTTAATGTAATCAATCCCTGCCGAGGGGCACGGTCCAAAGCGGTTTGAGTGTCGGCAAAACCATGAATGGGGATATCTTCAATCTGGCGAAGGCGATCCCCGATTCGGAGCCCGGCTTTGCCTGCGGCGGATCCTTTGCCAACGGCTTCCACAAGATCCGGATTGTCCACGCCAAGCTTGATGCCGATGTTTTCGGGTAAGGGATAGCGCCAAACCTGGTCCCTGTCCCATTCTTCCCTGGCCACAAGACGGCGGTTCAATTCTTCCCTGATTTGGTGGCAGTGCATACAGCCCTTGAATTTCGTGCCCAAATCATGGATGAAAAGGGGCCCGCCCGGCTGTCGTTTGGCAACCCGATCCTTTTCGTTTTGGTGGGTATAAAGCACCGAGGTCATCGTTTTTCTCAATCCCTCAAGCGATTGGCGGCTGTCGGGGCCTTCCGCATCGCGGCCCCCATAACGGGCATAGATCCGGTCGTTGGCATCCATGAAAAACACCATCATGGTCAGGTCAAAATCAAACTCAAACAGGTTGAGGTCGTCCTGATCTATGCGCGACAATCGTACGCGCACAAATTGGTCCGCTTCCCTTTTGATCTTTTCCAGACGAACAACCTGCCCGTCAAATTCATGGCAAGCCGTTCAGGGAATGCAGCGGATCACCACCATTAAAGGCAGGCCGCTTTTCTTCGCCAGGGCTTTGGCTTCCTGATAGTTGGCGTGCCAACCATATTTCGCTCCGCTCTCGTCTCGTCCTCGCTGGGCCAAAACCCAAGGGGAGGTAACCGTCCAAGCCCCATAAGCGCAATAGGCAGAAACCGCAACCAAGCTAATCCGTATCCAGGGTACCTGGTGAAAAAGGCCATCCCACGAAAGCATTCTTGTCCCCTTTGAAGTTTCTTTTACGGTCTTGAGGAAGGTGTTATTTTCGCAGCTGGGTGTCGGGCCCTGGCCCGGTTTTCCTGTAAATCGGTGACAGGAATGGCAGTTTCCCAAAATGCCCCTGCCTCAAAACCTGCAGTCAAGTGACCACGAAAGTTGCGGGCGGTGGCTTGAAACCCCGCCGCACCAAGGGCCAGCGTGTCTGCCAGTTTTCCACCTTTGTCTCCTGGATCCAAACGGGCCAATATCCGCCCGGATAGGCCAAAGGGATCTGCTTGAACCACGGCCATGGCCGGGACCTTTCCGCCGTCAAGATGCAAAAGTTTACCCATTTCAGAAGCGTTGCCCTGACAAAGAACAAAACGACCTTGCCAGGGAGAATCAAAAAACAGGTCGGTCATGGCGGCCTCAAACCCTGGGCCTGCGGCAGGTCCAAGAACAACCAAGGGAAGATTATCACACGCTGCCACATTGATCGCCAACCTCAGGTTGGCAAGGGCAGGTGATGTTTTCAATCGCCCGGGGGTTTCCTTTGTGGTTTGTTTTGCGGAAATCAGACGCATGGCTTCGGCCATTCGAACCGAGCTGCCAAACACCCGTTCTGGCCCCCGGGAAATTGGGGAAAGGGGAGTTTTTCCATCGCTTTTGAGCAGCGCAAAGGTGGAGTTTTCCATTTGTCCACTACGGCCTTGGTAGAGGCCAAGGAGGTAGTCCCGTTCCTTGGCACTTTCATAGGTGGTGGGGCGAATGGCGACAAATGGGCGTGATGCCAGGATCACCTCTACCGTGGACAGGAAACTCCTGTCTGCTTCCTGTTTTCCCGGTCACCAAACCCCAGGTACGCCTCCACAGCTGGGAGCCGCTGACATGAGCAGGATGGGTTTCCCGGTCTGTTTGGCCTCGGCGAGTCCTGCCTCCAGGTCGGTGTACCAAGCGATGGCATCCGGGATATTGACTCCCTTGGCAGCACCCTGTTTAGGAGATCCTTTTTCAGATGGATCGGGTTTTTCAAAGGGTGGCCTTGTTCCAGGTCCCTCTTTTCCATCTTCCGGACCACCCTTGCCGTCGGGGGGGCCTTTCTTGCCAAAACCCTTTTTCCCCTCTTTTTTGCCTTCATAGCCCTCTTTGCCCAAGCCAAGCCTCATTCTCCTCGGCATCATCTCCTCGCGGCTCAACACACCATCTTTGTTTTTGTCGAGTTTTTTCAACGATTCAGTGGCTTGTTTGAGTTCTTCCGGGGAAATTTGGCCATCTTTGTCCAAATCAAGGGCTTCGACCAATGGGTTGATGGGAAAACCGCCAGGTCCCATCGGGGGCCCACCAAAGGGTGGCTGGGCCAGGATCCAACTCCCTCCGGCCATCAAAAGGGAAATCAAGGTCCATTTGGTACTACGATTCATGGAGAAAACTCCTTGGGATTGGTTCTTTACCCACCCGCCTTCACGGGGTTCATTCCATTGGTTGCAAGAACCCCTCCATTACCGCCATAATTCCTTTGGCATTTTATGATTTTAAGGGGGGATTCTGGGTGGTAGCCCTTGTAAACCACATGGAGTCCGTTTTATAATCCAGAATGCCCGCCTCTCAAGAGGATTAGGATCGGATTCGGCTTGTTTTTCGATTGGAGTGTTTTCCTCCAGTCAAACCTAAGGAGATCGTTATGGCCAGGCTCAATCGTTTCCCGGTAAAACCGACCGTCCTTCCCTATTTGGAATCCCTGGAGAGCAGGGCTCTTCCCGCCGTCAACTTTATTGGGGTTAGTAGCGGTATCCTTTCCATTCGAACGGATGATTTTCCCACGGTTGTAAAAGTGGAATTCACCCTGACCGGCGTTGCCCCGGTTCAAGTGGAGCGTATCAAGGTAACCGAAGGGAGTTCCCGGGTTATAGGCAATTACATATTTCAGGAGGTGACCAGGGTTGAATTTACTGGGGGAAGGGGGGATGACACATTTAACGCAAGGGGTATCCCCTTTCATGTCCAGGCCCTTGGTAATGATGGCCATGACCAATTACGAGGCGGATCGGGGACGAACTCGCTGGATGGTGGGAACGGCAACGATTCCATTTGGTATACCGGCCGCGGTTCTGTTTATGGGGGAATGGGCAACGATTCCATTACCACCGGTAATGGAATCGACTACATTGATGCGGGGGAGGGAAATGACGGAATCAGTGCCCAAGGTGGTAACGATGAGGTAGATGCTGGGTTGGGGGATGATCGTATTGATGGGGGCGAAGGGAACGATATCATCCGGGGTGGCGGTGGGGTCGACCAAATCAATGGCGAGGGGGGAAACGACCAGTTGGAGGGCAACGATGACAACGATGACCTGTTTGGTGGAGCAGGAAACGACACCCTGAACGGGAATGGGGGTAACGACAACCTGCGGGGCAATGATGGGGATGATATCCTGAATGGCGGCGAAGGCAACGATTACCTGGCCGGATGGATTGGCCATGATTTTCTTAACGGTGGCAATGGCAACGACACCGCCTATGGAGGTGAAGGAAACGATACCATCAACGGGTGGGCAGGAGAGGATGCCCTAAATGGGGAATCGGGTAATGACATCCTCAATGGTGGGGATGACAATGATGCCATCCATGGTGAGGATGGCAACGATACCATCAATGGGGGTGGGGGTAACGATCGGCTTGTTGGACTGGCCGGACAAGACACGATCAACGGGGATGGAGGCAACGATACCATCACCGGAGGGCTTGGTGCGGACACGCTCCATGGAGGTGATGGCAACGATACGATCAATGGCAACGAAGATGCCGACCTCATCACCGGCGGAGCGGGACAAGACAGGCTTCTGGGCAATGCAGGGAACGATACCATCTCGGGCAATGCGGATGCTGATACCATCGACGGGGGATCCGGCTTGGACCGGCTGGATGGAAACCTTGGAGGCGATACGATCGATGGCGGAACCGAGGCCGACACGATTTACGGGGGCCCTGATGGGGACACGGTTCGGGGCGGCGGGGGCATAGACACTATCTTTGGTGGGGATGGTGGGGATTCCCTTTTGGGTGGTGCAGGCAATGATGTCATTTACGGAGGTAACGGCCGCGATTCCCTCCTCGGGGAGGAAGGCAACGACACCCTCTCTGGGGAGGCAGACGATGACTTCATCAATGGGGGAATCGGGGCGGACATCCTTACCGGGGGATTAGGAAAGGACCGGCTAGAAGGCAGTAACGACAACGACATCATCGACGGTGGTGGGGATGCAGATTTTATTCTGGGTGGGTTGGGCGATGATACCCTTCGGGGGGGAGATGGGAACGATACGATCAACGGCAATGCCGGCCTGGACCAATTGTTTGGGGGCAATGGCGATGATATTTTGATCGCTCTCGATGACCTTTACACCGATATTTTACAAGGGGATGGTGGGAGGGATGCCTTTTGGTCGGACGCAACAGGAGTCATCCGGGGTGGGGTTCGCCAAGGCGATGTAAGGCGGGATCTGGGTGCGGTGGATGTGGACAACTTTGTCAGAGCATTTACTTTTACGGGCATGGACCGAACCCTGGATGGAGAAGCTATAGGAGACCCCACCGTTACCGGGTTGGGTTATCAGCGTTTTGGCGACCATCCTCTTTACCCCGCAAACGGTCCAACCGGAGCGGACATCGACCAGGGTGCGGTACCGGATTGCATGATCCTTGCCGCCTTTTCTGCCTTGGCTCACAACACCACCTCGGGCTTGGCTTGGCCGATTCGTCGGGCCATGGTCGATTTCGGGGATGGAACGGTAGGATTCGCTTTGAATTTTGGGGGAGGAGTCCCTGAGTTTCGGTTAAGGATGGATGCCGATTTGCCGGTCGATGCCTTGGGCAACCTCGTTTTCGCAAGGCTTGGCAAGGAGGGCAGTCTCTGGGTGCCCTTGGCGGAAAAAGCAATTGTGTATCTCAATAACTGGGCCAGTGCTGCGGGCTACCTCGGTGTACCTGCCAATATACCTCTCAATTATGCCAATCTGGATTTCGCTCGAAGGTCTCCACGCCAAATATTCACCTATTTTGGCTCAGCAGATACAGGTAGGTTTAACTGTTCCAGTTTTGCCAGTGCCCAGGCAATGGCCGATGACCTATTCACCCGGTGGAATGGCTACCAGAATGTCGTCTTTGGTGTGGGGGACAACAACTTCGCCCTGGGAATTCCGGTAAATCACGCTTACACACTATGGGCGGTAAATCGCAACCCTGCCGGCCAAGTCACCTCCATTGTCCTTCGCAATCCTTGGGGGGTCGATGGCGGCCGGGACCAACAGGGTTATCTGGCGTATGCCGATGCCAATCCGAATGATGCGTTAATCACCCTCACCCCGGACCAACTCTATGCAACCACTCCGGGTTTTGATGAGGAAGAGGGCACCTTTTACTGGTGGGGATCCCGAATCGTCTGAGTAGGATCCTGATCCTTACCAACACGCCTTCTGGATAAGTCAAAACAAGGGAGGTCGTTACGGCTTGGCTCAATCGTTTTCCAGTAAACCAACGGTCGCAGGTCGGACCATGAAAACCATGGTTTCCCCAACAAGGATCCCGTTCATCCATTATCAGCCCGAACCCTTTTGGGCGTGTTTCACAACCAACCGTGGCGAGATCCTTAGGGGATAGGAGAGGGAAGATTTCCTACCCCTTTCCCTTTCCGAACTTTTACCGCACTCCGGATACCTTGAAATGCGGGTTTTCTATGATGCCTAGCCTGTTGCCAAACGGGTCTTCCACCGCTGCGACCAGGATTCCCCCTCCCACATCGGTAACCGGATCGAGTTCCTTTGCCCCAAGGGAAAGAAGCCTCTGAAACTCGGCATGGGCATCCGCCACCCCCCAAAGGGCCTGGGGGCCACTCGTTCCTGGTTGGCCATCTGGAATCAGGCCCAACTCAAAACCTCCCACCCTAAATCCCACATAAACGGGCTCCTCGAAATAGGGTGGGATGCCAAGGATGGCCTTATACCATTCCTTGCCCTTGGAAATGTCGGAAACCGGGTAAATCGCAGACCGTAATCCCAAAAGCATATTGCACTCCTTAGGGTTGGTTTTTAGTTTGAAAAAGGGGCAGCTCTTGCCATATTACGCCAGCCACCCTTGGAAAGGTACTTGTCGCCGAACAATCCTTTTGAAACGACACTCGATTATGAGAGATATAAAATTGGGTAAGGGAACGGATCCCTACCCACCGCTTCAAAAGGGGAAACGGTGGAACAAAGGTTTCCAAACGATGTAAGGAGTGATCGGACCGGGGGCACAGGGGAAATGGAAAGGGGTCGAAGCTTAACAAAATCCCGATCCTTGCCAGGACTGGATCGGATCGGGAACCTTGCCCACTGGGTGGAAAGGCATGATTCCTAAAAGAAATTTGCCCCCTTTCCTTTACACTCAGTTCTTTATTGCCATTTCTTTTTTTCGGGTTATTATTTTTTCATATAGAGATTTCATGATATCACCTACCATTTTCATGGTGTTCAAAGTGGTTTTCCCATTGCCTGGTAAAAAACTTTCGGGGGCATCTGCCATTTTGGAAACTGCATCCGCCCAAGACCTAGGATTGGCAGGTTCAACCAATAGTCCATTTTTTTTATCCTGAACCAATTCCGCAATTCCACCCAAATCAGATCCAATTACCGAAATTCCAGCGGCGAAGGCTTCAAGCACAACAATTGGACCGGTTTCCATCCATTGGGAAGGTACAGCCAACACATCATATTTTGCCAATGTTTCAACAACATCTGAAATGGGGATAGGAGGTAAAAACCGGATGCGGGAATCGTTCGAACTCAAATGGTGCAGTTTGGCTTCATAATCTTTCCCTGAATTCCCCTGTACAACCCCATAAATATCCAGGGACACTTTGCATTCCGGAATCAGTGACATAGCCTTCAATAATACCTCAATCCCCTTGGTCGGATCCAATCTTCCAAGGAATACCAACCTTAAAATTCCTTTTTGACCATCCTGATGGGATCGTTCAGGTATGCCACTGTAATTTGCTTGCGGAAGACCCTGTCTACATAGGGTAATATTGTTTGCATCAACATTGTTTCGAAGGAGCAGATTTTGGACCCATTGACAAACGGCAACAATATGATCCATTTTATTTAAAAATTTTTGGGTAGAGGCGTGTTTTAGGGTCACCAGGGAACGGGTTCTTAGAGCGGTCCAAATACCTCCCCTCAATCCCATCCTTCCCAAACGAGTCCCCGTTGCATTGGGAATCCTGGCGATTAAATGACTTAAGATTTTTGGAACTCCATTTCCATGGAGGGAACAGGCAGCACAGGTAAGGGGTTCCATTACTCCATTGCATTCCTCCCTTCCCCAACGAAGCATGGTACCCCTTTGACAAGTTACCGTTGGGGTGTGGTAAGTAAAAATAATGGGGATTTGTCGTGCCCTAACCACATTTAATAATTTTAGTGAAATGGCTCTGGTATGGGCATGAAGGTGAACCAGATCAGGTTTTTCAAGTTCCAGTATTTTGTCAAACTCAAGGGCCGCCAAACGATCACCTTCCCCGTACATTTCCGCCACATCCCCAAGGTGGGAGGATACCGCAAATCGTCGAACAGGAATTCCATCCCAGTCATAATCCCTTGATAAAACTCCCGGGGCCGCAATAACAGTTTCCACACCCAGATTCTTTAACCCCCGCACCAAAGATTCGACATAAATTTCGGTTCCTCCCACCGGGTCGGGATAATAGGTAAAGGGAACCTGGATAATTTTCATATTGGTTTTTTATTCTATTTTGGTTTGTAAAGAACCAACGGTCGTTGGGCAATGGATAAAAGTTCAGCCAAATCTTCGGAGGTACCACCCTCGCACCCAAAACCCTGCCGCCTTTTGCCCTAGGTGGGGAAGGGTCCCATTGCTACCCATTCCGGGTAAGCTTTCTTGGGTTTGAAAGGGACGGAAACAAAAAAATCGGGGTGACATGATTCGAACATGCGACTTCTTGGTCCCAAACCAAGCGCTCTAGCCAGGCTGAGCTACACCCCGGGTGTATTAGGCTATTGTCCCGGTTGAGGGGTGCAATCGTCAAGGAGTCAATGGGTTTTGAGCCCAAAATTTGTTCCCTTTAGGCCCGGACATGGGTTTTTTGAGCCATTTGGAGCCAAAAAACATCATTAACAGGCTCCTTTTTGCCAAATACCCCAACCCAAGAAATGGACTGAGTCCCTTGGCCCCCAAGCTTTTTCCGAGGCAACCTGTACCCAGTTCCCCCAGGGGAAGCCAAAAAAAGGTGGTTCCTTTTCTTTCGATTTGCCTTTTCCCTTCCGGTAGGATGTTTGGATAATCCCTTTTGGAATCCGACCAAAGGTGTGGCCTTGCTCAACACGCAAAAACCGACCAATATCCGCTTTGGCATGATTGCCATTACCACCCTTGTCGCCCTCATGCTCTATCTCGACCGGGTTTGCCTGAGCATCGTTGGAAGCTCCATCAAAGAGGACTTGGGTTTTACCGAGCTGGAATTTGCCAGGCTCCTATCGGCGTTTTTTTGGGCGTATGCCTTTTGCCAGATTCCTGCCGGGTGGATTGGCGATCGCTATGGCCCACGGGTGGTGCTTGCCTGCTATCTTTTCTTTTGGTCGCTTTGCACCGGGCTAATGGGTATGGTAAGCGGGTTTACTGCCTTTCTGTTGCTACGGTTGGGGTGTGGGCTCTTCGAAGCGGGAGCCTATCCCTTGGCCAATGGCATCGTCAGGAGGTGGATTCCCCTTTCGGGAAGGGGCTTGGCAAGTGGCTGTGTGGCGGTGGGAGGCCGGTTTGGCGGAGCGGTCGCCCCGATGTTGACTACCTATCTTGCTGTCGGTGCAATCGATGGCTGGCGGCGGCCCTTTATCATCTATGGACTTTTCGGAATGGTGGGTTCTCTGCTTTTCTATTTTTGGTATCGGGACCATCCCGGCCAACATCCTGCCGTTAACCAGGCCGAGATCGACTTGATCCAGAAACAGGGTGCGGATGCCGATGGTTCCAAACCCTCGTTTCCAAACCTTTTGGCCCTGGCCATGAGCGGGAGTTTATGGCTAGCGTCCCTGGTGCAGTTTTTAACGAACTTTGCCTGGGTGTTTTTGATCACCCTTTTGCCTGGTTACCTGGAAGAGGTTTATCAAACGCCCTTGGAAACGCGTGCGTTCTACCAGTCCTTTCCGCTTTATTGTGGCATCCTGGGGATGTTCTTTGGGGGCTGGGTAACGGACCGTTGCTTTCGGCTTTGGGGGCCAAAGTGGGGTCGGTCTTTACCGATGGCCACCTCCCGGGTGATCGTTGGCTTGTCCTACCTTATTTGCCTTTTTCTTGGCGATCCCTTCATGATCATCCTGTTAATGTGTGTTGTGGCAATGGCGACCGATATGGGCAACCCCGCCTTTTGGGCCTGGTGTCAGGATGTGGGGGGCAAACATGTAGGCTCGGTAGTCGGCTGGGGAAATATGTGGGGCAACATCGGAGCCGCCCTTGCCCCGGAAATTTTTATCCTTGTCAAGCAAATGTACCCCAACGACCCCATCATGGGTTGGCAAGCCGTATTTCTGCTTTGTGCTATCGTCCAAGTGGTAGGAGCGGTGGCTGCTTTGGGTGTCAATTCCACCAAGCCAATCCAGGTTGAGCTAAAGAAAAAGAAATAAAGGGGGAGTCTTTTCATGAAACCATGCCTAACGGTGTTCTTCCTCCTTGCTTTGCCCTGGCTGTCCCTTGCCCAGGCAAGGAAAACCGAACCGACCTACGAAGCCGTGGCGTATGGGACCCATCCCAGGCAAGTTCTTGATTTCTATCAAGCCAAATCCGAAAAACCGACACCGGTTCTGTTTTTCATCCATGGAGGGGGTTGGGTGGCGGGGGAAAGGCGGGTAGCCGACCTTGACAAATACTTGGAGGCTGGTATCTCGGTTTTCGCCATCAGTTACCGTTTCATTGATGATGCGATCGAAGCCAGGATCCAACCGCCGGTCAAGGCGCCGCTTTATGATGCCGCCCGGGCTTTGCAATTTGTCCGGTCCAAGGCCAAGGAATGGAATCTGGACAAATCCCGAATCGGTGCCTCCGGTGGTTCCGCGGGGGCCTGTTCCAGCCTGTGGCTGGCTTTTCATAAGGACCTTGCGGAGGGGGATAGTGAGGACCCCATTGCCAGGGAATCGACTCGCCTCTGGTGTGCTGCAGTAACCGGGGCCCAAACGACCCTTGATCCCAAACAGATGAAGGAGTGGACCCCCAATAGCCGCTATGGCGGCCATGCTTTTGGATTCTATCCCGACCCCAAGGACAAAAAGACCCGTGACACCCAGTTTGCAAAATTTCTTGAAGCAAGGCCAACCCTATTGCCCTTTATTCAGGAGTTTTCTCCGTTTGAACATGTTTCCGCGGATGATCCGCGGATCTACCTGATTTATGCGGATCCTCCGGATTTGGGGAAACCTGCAAAAGACCCGACCCATAGTGCGAATTTTGGGGTGAAGCTCAAAGAGAAACTGGATGCGGTTGGGGTGGATTGCGAACTTGTTTACCCAGGTGCAAAAAAGGTAAATCACCCGTCGATGTTGGCCTATCTGAAGGAAAAGTTAAAGGCCACGGAGAAGAAGTAGATTGTAGGACTTACGCAGTTGAGGGTCTTGGAGCTTGAAACCAAGGATTCGCTCTGAAGGCCCTCACGGCCTCCTGAACGATCTTTAACTTGGTGGCGACCCAGTTGTATCCGGTATTGAAACAGTATTTTTCGAATACAAGGAA
>SYLG01000088.1 GCA_005808665.1 Planctomycetia bacterium
AATCGTCCATGGCTGACAAATCCTTTTGTCTGGATGCGAAGTTAGGCAACCCAGGCAAGAATCATGACAGCTGTCATTACGAAAGGAAAGACCGAAAACAGCGTTTTCCCCCGGGATAATCAACCGGCCGGGAATTGCTGTTTGGGAGCCAAGAAGTTCGAGCAGTGCTTTTAAGTTTTGGTCGCTGATTTCGGGAGAAACCCCCACTTCGACAAGGGGGTCCGAAATACCGTTACCAATCTGAGGTGAGCATCGAACCCTCCCAATTCGCCGAATTTGGATGATCTTCTCAAAAGGGACGACGAACTCCGGCCCGCAACCTGTATCGAACACTTGCCGAAAAGTGATTCCCTCGGTGGTTGATCCAATATATGCGGCGGTAAACCAATAGCCCCCACCCTTATTGCCAAACTTCCTGACAAATTCATTGGCACTCAAGGGGTCATCGAAGTATAAATTGCTATTACTGTCCGGTTCTTCGCTCATTGAAGTTTCTCCTTAAAGCCACTGTAATGGTCATCTACCACTCGAAATGCGTTGAAACGACCAATTTTGTTGCCATTCCTGTGGTATACTCTATTTATATTAAGATTCGAATGATCAATCTGTCAATACGAATTTGACCAAAAAGTCTAATTGGATAGCAATAGAACTTGCACAGGTAGCTGGAATTGGTTTCACCCATGTTGGCAGGTTTGGTTAATTCCTTTGGAAAAGCAAAAGCTAGTCCTGGAGCCTTCAATTTTCGTTTCTGAAAAACCCTCCTAACCCAATTTTTTGGTTGGTAAGAGGTATTGCCATTCTCAGGTGCGTCGTGGAATCCATGGGTGAATTGTGTTGTTATGGCCCAAACCCACAAAACCATTGCCCGTTGGGGTTCACCACTCCGCAGGATTTATGCTGCCCATCGCTGGGATTGAATACAGACTTGAGATAGAGAAGCCCAATCACAATTTTGACAGCTGCACTATGTCGATTTTTTTTACGCCTTGCAGTTTATTGAATCTGCCGAGCCCTGCACTTAGGTTGGAAAAAAAAGTCGCTCCGCGGTTTTTTGCAGCAGTTGTTCCTTGTCCCCTTGACTTAGGAAATCGAGCTTGTGTTTGATGAGGTTGATGGAATCCGCATAATTATGCCCCGGGTTCACCTGAAACGGACAGTCACTAGCCCACATCAGTCGCGATGGTCCATAGGCATCGAGCAAACGGCGTATCATGGGTCCCATGTCCAAATAGTCCTTCTGTTTGCTAAAGGCATAATAGGCAGAGATTTTTACGCTCGTTTTCTTGTGGCGAGCCAGCCGGCAAAGGTTATCCAGATCCTTTTCCTGGTTCGGACCAATCCGGCCAAAATGGTCAATCACCACAGTAGTCTCCGGATGTTTTTCGCACATGGCGTCAATTTGTAGCAAGTTTTCGGGGTTGGTCAGGCAACAGATCGCCTGCCCGGTTCGGGCGGCAGTCTTCCACATCTCCACCATGCCATCCCCTTCAAGCCATTTTTTTGGATCCTTAAAGGGTAAAATGCGAAACCCTCGAACCCCCACTTTGCCAAGATCCTTCATGGTTTGTCCTGGCTTATTGTTTTCGTCAATGACGGCGACCCCTGAAAACACCCCTTTGTGAAGTTTCATCATGTCGGTCATGTACGAGTTGTCCAATCCGTAAAAACTCATCTGGATGAGAACGATGCGGGTGACACCAACAGGCTTGCAATGGTTGAAAAGTTCAACTGGGGTAAAACTGGCCGGGGCCATATCGGCCTTCTTGAACCCCTTTGCCAAGGGATAACGAAGGGTATCAGGCGTCCATACATGAACATGGGCATCAATCCACTCTTCCTTTTTTGATTCCTTGGCAGCCGCAGGCCTCCCTTCCAAAAGGCCAAGGGTTCCGGCCAGGCCAGAGGCGACAAAACCTCTGCGGGAAACCGTGGTATCCTGAATTAGGGGGGTATGGGTAACACCTTCGTCCATGGCAATTTTCTCCTTGATTGCTTGTCTTTGAATTTCACTATAGGATTTGGCCATGAAGAGTTCCGCCACAATTACGGTCGGGGGCTATTTTCCACAAACTGCAAGGCGGCCTTAATGTAGATCTCTCCGGTCAGCTCGCCCAGCGAGGTTCGGGTGATGTAGTCGTAGCGTTTGAAGCTTTGCCAATCCTCCTTGGTAAGGATGTAGCCAAAGGCGTCGTTGGTCAGGCCAAAAAGCAAATTGTGCTGCCCCTTCATTTTACGCTTCAAATAAAAACCAATGTTGGGCAAGGCTTCGCCCGGAATGGTGAGGATTTGAGCGTTACCAATGTTCACAAGGTTGACCTGGGTCTCCACGGTTTGAGGGACCTTGGTTTTGTTACCCGAAAACGACGCCAAAAGTTGTCGCATCAGGGGTGAATCCACAGGAAGCGATAGGGTAAACGCATCGCAAAACAGCTTTGGATTTTGTTGGGTTTGGGCTTGGGAAACAATCCGCAATGCCTCGTCCGCCAATAGGTGGCCAATCCGTTGGCATTCCGCCCAGGTACCAATGTCCTTGCCATTTGGGCCGCGATTGTCTGCAGTAACCATGCCCCCTTGGGCACTGTTCATGAAAATCCCGGTCCCACCCCCTTTTTCGGCAATTCGGTCGTAAAGAGGGCCGATAAGGTCCGGGCTTATGATGCCCCGGTTTGAACCGATAACCTCGGGATGGATCGCATAATTCACCAGGGTGGCAAAGGGTTGGCCCTTTGCGTCCAAGGCTTGGAGAATGTGGCACCTGGGATCGTAGAGTTGTTCGGCATAATAGTTGAAGGCGATTTTTCCTTTGGCTTCGCCTGTTTGGATTTTGAGTGAGGCGGGTTGGAGTTTGGCAATTGCTTCGTGGATGGACTCGGCCATCAGGTCGCAGACCCGATCGTGGTACTTCGGTTCAGCGGCGGTCCCGCCCTTTCCATCAGGAAAACCGTAGCAGTCCGGAGCACTGTGGGTGTGGGTGGCCCCGATCAGGATGTTCTTGGGCAAAATCCCTTTTACCTTGGCCCGGACCCGATTGCCAAGGGTGGCAGGAAAGCCCAGAAAATCCGCGCTTACAAAGGCCACCCGGGTTGACCCTTCTTCGAAAACCAAAGCCCGAACCTGCAATTCGCCCTCTTTTTTGTCGGTTGGCTTCGAAGGGCCGACACCGCCGGAAACGGGTAAAAGCGGGTCAGGTGTTACATTGCGGACAGAAATGCCAGCCCGAAATTCCCCCCGGGTGCTCCCCCCAAAAAACAATAGTCCAAGAGAAAGGACTAAAAAAGATCGTTTCATGGTATAAAAACCTGCCGGATGGGCAAAGGGTTAATCTTCGGGACCAGAAACCAAAGAAAAGTGACTCTGGTACATGGTAAAGATAACCGGGTGCAGTCCCAAAGAAATCTGCTCCATTCATTCACAACGAAGGAGAAGGGCCAAACCCTTTGGGTTAGTGCCAAGAGGCTAGGCAAGGACAGGTACTCCCCAAGGCAATCTTCCCAGTTTGCCCAATCATCCCGCATTTAATTGCTTTCTTGATTTAACCCAATCATCCCAAATTAACAATTTGGGGTAGGTTTACCACTTTTTCAGTCAAAAAAATTGACCTCTCTTTCAACCAGGCAACCGTGTTACACTTCTCCCGCCGAAGGTTATGTCCACAGAAAGGACCTGCCTTGGTTTCTGGTTTGGTTGTTGGCCGGGGAAGGGAGTCCTCTGGTGAACCGGGGTTGGCGGATTCGCCATAAATTGCTTTTGGGGGTCGCACTCTTTGTTGCGATGCTGGTTTTCCTCATTGGTGGCACCCTGCAGGGCCTTTGGTCCTATTATCAAACCACCCTGGCGGTAAAAGCTACGGTGTTGGAATTGCGCTATGCAGATATGTTGCGCTCCAGCATTTCCCCGCTTTTGTCTTGTGTTGCCAATACCCCTGAACCCGATCATGAAGCGATCCGCGACCAATTGCGTCAAAGCCGTCTGAACCTTGGTCTGCTAGGCGTCGCCGCCCAAGACAACAGCACCTATCAATTAACACCCTCCGACACCAGTTACACCACCCAAATGGTCAGTGTTCTGGAAGCCGACCTGAACGCCATCACCCAAGCCCAAAACGCCCCATCCACAGTGGATGAAACCCGGGCAAACCTCGCCAAAGCGGTGGCTCGCCTCGACCGGGATAGTACGGATTTACGCGAGAAACTCTACGATGACCTCGATTACAGGTTGGCCAAAACGCGTCGCCATTACCAACTGAGCCTTTGGATCATCATTCCAACAAGTCTTTTTGGCCTGCTGCTGACGCTGGAATTATTGCGGTTTTTCTACGGATGGGTCATTCAACCTGTTCGCGACCTCGAATCAGGCGTCAAACGAATCGCTTCGGGCGACTTCGCTCATCGGATCAAACTCAATTCGGGCGATGAAATGCAGGACCTCGCCAGCCAATTCAACGGGATGATGAACCGCCTCCAGGATGTTTACAAGGACCTTGAAAAACAGGTCAATGACCGGAGTCGCCAACTTGTCCGCTCGGAACGGCTGGCAAGTGTAGGCTTTCTCGCAGCCGGGGTCTCGCATGAGATCAACAATCCCTTGGCCTCCATCGCCTTTTGCGCCGAGTCCCTGGAAGGGCGACTCAAGGACCCCGAAGGGTTCTCGATATCCAACAAGGCAACCTTTGAACGCTATTTGCAGATGATCCAGAACGAAGCGTTTCGCTGCAAAAAGATAACCGACAAACTCCTCGCCTTTAGCCGTAGCGGTCCAACCACCCGCCAACCGACGGACATAAAGGGAATCATTGATGCGGTTAACGAGGTCATTGATCACCTGCCTGCCAAACAGGGAAAAATCATCCGGTTTGACCCACCCCATGAGCCGTTGATAGTAACGGGAAATCCCGAGGAATTGAAATCGGTGGTGATCAATTTGGCGGTAAACGCCCTGGACAGTATGGACCAGGGCGGCCTTCTCGACATTCAAATTGGTCAAAGCATGAACACAGTCATCATGCGTTTTACGGACACCGGGTGCGGGATGGACAAGGAATCACTCAACAACATCTTCGAACCTTTCTTTACCCAAAAAAAATCGGGGCGGGGAACCGGCCTTGGCCTTACCATTTGCCATTGCATCATTCAGGACCATGGTGGAACAATCGAGGTACAAAGCGAAGGTTTGGGTAAAGGGAGTACATTCATCGTGCGATTGCCCCTAGCCCAAAGCAATGCCTTTCCCAGGCCCATGGCCCAACCAGGTTCGCGGGAGATTCTTGGATTCCCCGAAGTAAACCCATTCCGTGCCATTGAAATGGGCACATCCCGGCGTGCCGCCTAATTGATTTACCCAGGAAGGTAACCTCCTATGAAACCCCTCCGGATTCTCCTTGTTGATGATGAAGCCACCATTCAGGAGGTCATGCGTACCGAGTTGAGTCGCCTGGGCCACAAGGTAACCGCTTGTCCCAACGGTCAGGCCGCCATAAAGTCACTGGAAAAGCAGACCTTTGACGCCGCTGTCCTGGATTTGCGGATGCCCGGAATGTCCGGAATCGAAGTACTCGAACATCTCAAGGCCGTTGCCCCCGACACGGAGGCGGTGGTAATGACCGGTCATGCGAGCATGGATACCGCCATCGAAGCGATCCGGTTGGGTGCCATGGATTACATCACCAAACCGGCAAAAATGATGGATATCGAGGCAATCCTCCTCAAGGTCCAAAGCAAACTGGATCTGAAGAATCAGAATAGTGCCCTCAAAAGTCGGGCCAAAGCCGCGGAAGGGCCTTCGATTCTGGTAGGCAACCACCCACAAATGACCCATGTTTTACAGCTCATCGCAACCGTGGCCCCGACCGATTCCCCGGTCCTGATCCTTGGTGAAACAGGAACAGGGAAGGAACTTGCCGCCCGCACCATTTACATGCAAAGCCGTCGGGCCAACGGCCCTTTCATCCCGGTTAACTGCGGAGCGTTAAGCGAACATCTTGTTGAAAGTGAACTATTCGGACACAAAAAGGGTGCTTTTACCGGAGCCGACCGCGACCATAAGGGTCTTTTCGAAGTGGCCAACGGTGGCACGCTCCTTCTCGACGAGGTCGGTGAGCTTTCCAAAAGCCTCCAGGTAAAGCTGTTACGCTTCCTGGAATGTGGGGAAGTCCGGCGTGTCGGTGAAAATGAACCCTTTCAGACAAATGTCCGGGTCCTTTGTGCCACCAATCGCGATCTAAGGACGATGGTGGCCCGGGATGAGTTTCGCGAAGACCTCTACTTCAGGATCAACGCATTTGAAATCCGGATGCCTCCCTTAAGGGAGCGTATTTCAGACATTCCGGATCTAGTTTATCATCTACTGGCCAGGGCTTCCAACCGCCCCTTTGAGCAGGTCACCGGGCTCGTCTCCCTGGAAGCCATGAACGCCCTCATTAACTACCGCTGGAGCGGCAATGTCAGGGAAATGTGGAATGCGATGCAATATGCCTGGGTCATGGCCAATGCGTCGGGAGGAATGATCCTCCCCGTACACCTTCCGCCCTTTGTTTTCAGTCAACCCCTCCCCATGAACATGGGAAGCCAGAATTTTGGCGGCAATGGCATGCACCAGGCGCATTCCTTCGATGCCCCCAAGACAGTGACCCTTGAAGAGGTTGAGCGTGACCAGATCCTCAGGGTTTTGGACAAGCACCAGGGAAATAAACCCGCGGTTGCGGCGGAACTGGGCATCAGTCTCAAAACGCTTTACAACAAACTCAACCGGTATGCCGAATTGGGCCTGGCGGCGGTGGGATAAAGGATTTGGTAAAAGGCAACCAAATATCACCCTGGGAAATATTTCAGTCACCCGAAGCAGGTGTCACCAGGGCCCAAAAAAGGGCGGGCGACATTCCCACCGAAACCGTTCGGACCGAACCATCAAGGAACCCGATGGGAATTTGGGAACCGTGGCAACTCACGGGATTGCCCAAAGGACATATCCCCGGATCAGGCCTCGGATAAAAGGTCACCCCATTCGTGGATCCCAGACATTGATTTGTACCAGGTTGGTGAACGGGCATTGCATCCTCCATGAATTGGTAGGCAAAAGAGGCAGGGCGGGTCCCATCGTTTTCAGGCGTTCCATTCTGTAGCCACACATCAAAGTGCGAATAACGGATAATCGCATATCGTTCCGCAAACCCTATGGTGTTCGAAAGTCCATCGGTGATTGAGTTAGGAAGGTGGTTTCCGACCTTGTAAGCCAGTGCGTTGAAAGGATAAGAAGTCATGCACCGAATCGTCTCATCCTGCCAATCCGACCTCCAAGTGGGGTCAGAAGGACACCGCAAAAAGGGGACCTTTGGATAGGTGCTTTTCCATTGATTATTGGGACCGCCCAATTGAAGGTTATTTCCAGTATACTCCAATATCCCCGGATAGGGTGTCGAGGTAAGGCTTGTGGATAAACCAGTCGGCATTACTGGATTATCCCCGGTCCATAGGGCGTTACCCAGGAGGATCTGCTTCAAATGATTTTGGCACCAGATCTGGTTTGCTTTTTGGCGTATTTGCGAAATCGCTCCCAACAGGATACCCATCAAAACCGCAACCAGGGTCAAAACCAAAAGCATTTCCAACAGAGTAAATGCATAGCGCATTTTCATTGGACCACTCCAGTTATTTTACATCATGTGTACCTACAGCGAAAGTCGTAATATTTTTCATTTTTGTTATTGGATCTAATTCATAAAGAGTAGATTTAAATCACAAAGTACCAACAGGAGCAATGTATGGTGTATTTACAGTGTTAAATTTTCCAACAGGAAATATAACAGCATTCAAATTTGCATTAATTTTGCCTGGTGGATTATTGGATGTAAACACCCCTTTTGGACTCAATGTGCCATATTCCACTGTTACCGAGGGCATATTTTTAAAACTAAATGATCCAACAACAGTAACTTTTTTTGCAAAATCATTCGAAGCTGAATGTGAGATCGTGGACGAGCTCACGGACGCTCCAGACCCAATCAACCCTGCCATTACTCCCAACAAAATGAAACACCGAAATATTTTCATACCAGAACCCTTTTAGTAAATACCGCCAATAGTGATAAAGCTATTTAAATTATCCCCCTAACCCAAAAAGAGTCAATGGTATATTTGGGGAAATTTCTCGATATTTTATATATCCAAGGATATCTTAAAATAGCCAAAACCCTGGCAAACAAGGGACACTTGGGATTTGAGAAAGGATTGTTCAGGAATGGGAATTGGTACTCGTATCAAATCCACAAACTTTCCAACCTGGCCATTTTGTCTATTATCGGATCTTGAAAATAAACTATTTTCGTGCCACAAGGGTCCAGTGCCGGTCGCTGGTCATGGTTACAGATTGGGGATTCAGCCCTGCGAGGTAGGCCATCTCGGCGGCTTCCTCAAGGGTTAGGGCCGCATGGAGCGAATCCCAAAAAAGTTTTTTCTGGGACACTTCGGCCCTATGGGCATGAAGTTCGACAAGCTGGTCGATTTCCGACTCTGTCGCCGGACGACACAGGTCCCGAACAAAGATCATTCCCCCCGGGGCACACACCCGGACCATTTCCCATAACGATTGGAGCGGTTCGGGAATGTGGTGGATGATGCTGTTGGAAACGACCCCCGCAAACGCCCCGTCTTCAAAGGAGAGCCGTTTGGCATCGCAAAGTTCAAGCCCGATTTGCCCCTCCAGGCCCAATCGCTTCAGGTGCGCACCGGCTAGATCAAGCATCGAATGTGCCATGTCGATTGCAGTCACATGGAGTCCTGGAACTGCCCCAACCATGGCGATGGGGATAAGGGCCGTACCTGTCCCCACATCCAGGATTTTGGTCCCGGGAGGGAATGATTCTGTCCCTACCGCCTTGGCCCAATCCTCGACAAAGGCCCGGTTCACCCCACCATGATCCATCCGGTCATACGCCAAGGATTCGGCCGGATCGTCCATCACCTCGGGTTCCAAAATGCGCGGGATCACTTTTATTCTTGCCTTTTGTCAGGATTGGTGCTTGGGACTCGAACCCAATGGGGATGCCTGTAAAATAGGACTTTTACCGCAAGATTGGTTGGGCCAACCCCGAGCCGAAGGCTCCCAGGGAGTGATTTGGAATGACAGAACCGAAGGCTCCAAACGGGCCAAAACGCGTGCTTTCGGGGGTGCAACCATCGGGAAAGCTTCACCTTGGTAATTATTTCGGAGCTGTTCACCAACACATTGAACTGCAGGAACAGGGCAACGCCTTTTATTTCATTGCCGACTACCACGCCTTGACCACGCTGCAGGACGCTTCCAAGCTTCGGGAAAATGTGAGGGATGTGGCACTCGATTACCTTGCGCTTGGTTTGGACCCTGACAAAGCCGTTTTTTTCAGGCAATCCGATGTCCCTGAAGTATGTGAACTTACCTGGTTTTTGTCTGTGGTGGCCCCGATGGGAATGCTGCAAAAAGCAGTCAGTTTTAAAGAAAAAATTGAAAAGGGAATCGACGCCAGTGTTGGCCTTTTCAGTTATCCCCTACTAATGGCTGCGGATATTCTCGCCTATCGGTCGCATTTGGTTCCTGTGGGAAAGGATCAGGTCCAACATTTGGAAATGACACGGGACCTGGCGGAAAAATTCAACCGGGTTTTCCAGAAAGAGGTTTTTCCCATTCCTGAATATCGGCTCAGCCGGGAAGCAAAAGTTTCGGGGATCGACGGTCAGAAAATGAGCAAAAGCTATGGTAACACCATCGAGATCTTTGCCGAGGGCAAGGCTCTCAAAAAGGTTGTGATGTCAATCGTTACCGATAGCACGGCAGTGGCCGATGCCAAGGATCCGGACAAATGCAATGTGTACGCCCTTTGGAGCCTGTTTGCCGATGAGGCGGCCAAGGCTCAGATGCGGCAACGCTACCTGGCGGGTGGCCTTGGTTATGGAGAAGTAAAAAAAGGACTATTGACCTCGATAGAGTCGTATTTTGAAGCCGCCCGGGACAGGAGGAGGCGGCTCGCCTCCCATCCTTCCGAGGTCGAGGAGGTCCTCAGGTCCGGTGCTGTCAAGGCACGGGCTGAGGCCAAAATGACCTTGGAACTGGTTCGCGAAGCGGTTGGCATGCGTGGGTCACCAATCGCTTAATGTCAAAGCGATGGAACCTGGGGAACCTTTCGGGTGGGTCGTTTGGATTCCCAATTACTACCTTCCCGGGGGTTGGGACCCCCGGCTTGTTTGGCTATTGTCTTCGGATAGGAATTCTCCCGGGATCACTCCATCCTTTTTGGCTTAGGCCAACCAAAGTCAAAAAAATGGAAGAAAGGGGTTGCTGCCTGAACCTGGATGTCTAACAAAAAGTCATCAGCTGTTTGTCAGCTGTCGATTCCGGATCGACGATTTTCCGATCCTGTGGGAGGGCTAATGGACACAATTCTGGACTTCTTTGGCAGCACCACCACCATGCTCGTTTTGGTGGGAATACTCGTGGTACTTGCCATTGGCTATTTCCTGACCAAAGGAAAAGCCGACAACTAAACACCTTCAAACAGGGATTGTTGGGCCTTACGGTTTCCCGTTTAGAATCTTGGCAAACCAACGGCGCAAATCTCCCTCACCCGAATGGGTCAACCGGACAAGTGTATCAAATTCGGTTTGGGCACGATCAGGTTGTTGGGTTTGAACCAGACATTCCACCAGGAGTTTGCGGGATTGGACCCCAGCCGGTTGAGAGGTGATTGCCTGTTCCAGATAAGGGAGTGCTTCGGCAAACTTCCCTTGGGTTTTGAGAATGTCAGCCACCATAACCAGGTGGGTTGCGTTCTCAGGCGAGATTTCCGCCAACCTCTTCGCCAAAACAAGGGCGCGGGGAAATTTCTTGGCCCGAACCGCGGCCAAGGTGGTTCCCAAAAGGAGGAATTCCTCCTTCGGTTTGGTTTTGATAATCCTTTCCCAAACCAAAAGGGATTCCGCAAAGCGGCCTTCCCTGGTAAGGCGGTTGGCCTGCCAGGTCCAAAGCTCGATATCACCAGGTCTTTGGGGAAGTAGGTTGTCCAGTTTTTTGGCAAGGAAGCCAGCAAGAGGGTTTTGGGTCGAGGTCATTCCTTGATTCATCAGGGAGAGGGCGATCACCAGTTCGCGATCTTCCTCCGGGGTGGCAGGCCCCGGAAAGCCAACAAGGGGTAGCTCGCCAGGAAGTAACGAGCGCCCTTGGGCCTCCTCGACCGGAGGCTTTCGCCTGATGCGATGGTCGCTAAGAGCGGTGTGGGCAATATCAGCACTGGCCCGACGGGGAAGATGGCAGGCAGCACAGTCATTCTGGCGCGCAAGGCGGTGCACCAGAGGTTGGGAACAGGGAGGTATAATCCCCCTCGTCGGGTCTGTTTTCCCGGGTGTGGCGACGGTTGTCGCCACACCCACTTTTGGAAAATCGTTGGCATGGCATTTAAGGCATTGATTCCGGTTCCACTCTTTCCGATCCTTCTCGGGTGGCATGGAATGCGGGTCGTGGCAGGTTATGCAACCCAAAGCACCGGCACTTTTCTGAAAGCATTTGCTGGCATGAAGTTGCTCTACTTGGCCTACCGCCAAGTTTTTTTCCCCAAGCACAGGGTTTCGTCCCCAAACCACCACAAAGTCCGATAGCTTCAAATCGGGCCTCCAGTTTTCCGTTCGTAACCCTTCCTTTTCCACCCGTTTTTCTCCCTGAAGGTGACACTGGTTACAAACCGCATCGCGAAGTTCCGGCTCCAACCTGGCCGGATTGACCACAGAAGTATCCGGTGGCTTTTTTTCCTCCCGATTGGGTTCCTTTCCAAAAGCTGTCGCCGGGTCATCGGCTCTTTCATCACAATGCAATTTCCCGGGACCATGACACCTTTCACAACCGATCCCCAGATTTTTTGCGGCAAATGGTTCATACTTGTTCTTTGTACCCGCAATCAAGTTCATCCGATTGGTATGGCAAAACAAACAAAGCCTGGTGATGGGTCGGCCGGGGGTTTCCTGGTCGGGTTCCAAACCGGGGGAAATGTCCCAAAGGCCAACCCCCGAAAACCAACTCATCGAGGTTTGGTAGAGCCACCCATGCTGATCCAGGATATAGGACCTTCCTTCCCCGGTGGCCAGAACCAATGGCAACGGAGTAATCCACCTCCCTTGTGACAACCGGGCGGGATTTGTTGTCCAGGAAAGATTCGGACTGGTGGAACCCCTTTTCCCCCCTATTTTCGATCTTATAAGTCACATTCCCATTGGTCACCGAGGTTTGCGATCCTGCATCAAAATGCTCGATGCCCGTTCTCCCGGCAAGGTCAGGTTTGCCGGAATACGAGGACGACCTCGCCATGGTGTGGGTTCCATGATAGCTGTCGCAGATCCCCTGGTGGCAAACCCGGCAAGCATCATCCCCAACATATTCCACCCCTGGCCGGACATTGCGCCAAATCACCCCTTTGGCCAACCTCGGGTCCGCCACCTCAACCAACGGAAGACCCTCCACATCCGGGTCCGCCCCAAGGGGGTCAGGGACATTGGGATTGGGCCCTTTGAAACACCAGAAACAAACAAGGATTCCAAGGGCAAAAGCCACTAATACCGCAATTTTCCAAATGGGGTTTTTCAAGTTGGCTTCCATTGATTTCACACGGGACTTCGTTCAAGGATTCTTAAGACTATTATACCTATGGCCCTTTTGCGCAAGAATTTTTCAAGGGAATTCCAATCCCGATAGCCGTCAAGGTTTTGACAATTGGAACCTATCCTGTTCCGATCCCAAAACCCTTTATCCAGGCGTGGACCCCATTCGTCATCTCTTTCTGTCCTTTCGGTCCTGGAGGTATTGTTTTACCTCAAGGACTCCCCGTGTGTTGAATACATCCCCGGCCTCGCACCAACCCCTTCTGGCAACCTCCAACCCATAACGAATATTGGCAATCTCACCGGGGGCGTGGGCATCGGGGTTGATCACCAACAGGATTCCAAGATTCCTGGCCCGCCTTACATGAATCCAATCAAGGTCCAATCGCCAGGGATTGGCATTGATCTCGATCATTACCTGATGTTTCAAAGCTGCAGCCAACACCGCATCAAGGTCCACTCCATAGGCGTTTCGCCGAAGCAATAACCGACCGGTCGGGTGACCAAGCATCGTTACCGAGGGATGGGATATTGCCTTGATGATCCTCGCCGTCATCACTTCTTTTGGTTGGTTCATAAACATATGGACGCTAGCGACCACATAATCAAACCCCTCCAACAACGCATCATCAAAATCAAGCGACCCATCCTCCAGGATGTCCACCTCGGTTCCCTTGAAAATGTGGATCCCCTCCTGTTTCGCATTAAAGTGATCCACTTCTTTCCATTGATTTTTGACCCGATCCGGGGTCAAGCCATTGGCGATACCCAACGACTGGCTATGGTCCGCAACACCAAAATACGAAAGTCCCAATTCCCTGGCGGCAAACGCCATCTCCCCGAGGGTTGCGATCCCGTCACTTGCAGTGGTGTGGTTATGAAAAATCCCCTTGAGAGCCCCCATGGGGATTAGTTTGGGCAGGCCAATCATTGCCTTTGGGTCTGCGGCATCAATCTCCCCGGTCATCTCCCTCAATTCGGGAGGGACAAAAGCAAGTCCAAGGTGGCGATAAATGGATTCTTCGCTGGGACAGTCAAGAGGACCCTCCGGACCAGCAAGTGCATATTCATTGAGTTTGTAACCGGCCTCGGAGGCAAGGCTCCTGAGGCGCACATTGTGCTCTTTGGATCCTGTAAAATACGCAAGGGCTGGGGCAAAGTTTTCCGGGGCAACCACCCTCAAGTCTGCACCCAACCGGGAACGGCCAGATAACACCATCGGATTACGGACTTCCAAAACGACGCTGGCTTTGGTTTGCCCCCTTCCGGATATATGAACAACCAGAGGATGAGCGACAAAAGCGTCCATTACACCTTCGGGATCCACCCCGACGGCCAGGGTGGCAACAATATCAATGTCTTTAACCGTTTCCCGCAACCGCCGGAGACTTCCCGCAATCTCGATCCGTTGAACCCCTTGGATTTGCCGCAGGGTTTTTACCAGGTCATTGGCCACTTCCAGGGCAACCGGTCGGTGAACCCGACCTTCGCCTTCCTTCAGGAAGGCAATTCCTTCCAGGATGTTATCTTGTGTCTTTGGACCAAATCCCTTGACCTTGGCGATCCGGTCCTCCTCGCAGGCTTCCTTGAGGGAAACAAGCGAGGCAATTCCCAACTCCTCGTAAAGAGTCTTAACCTTTTTGGGGCCGATTCCAGGTAGGCTCAACATTTCCAGGAGTCCGGGAGGGACCTGGCTCCTCAGGATTTCGAGTTCCTCCAAACGGTTGGTCTTGTGCAGGGTTTCGATCTTTGTCAAAAGTGCCTTACCAATCCCGTCAACCTTACCAAGAGTGCCTTCCGCAATCAGGGTATCCAGGGGCTGGGTCAAGGTTTCCAAAGCCCGGGCTGCTTTGCGGTAGGCATTGATCTTGAAAACATTTTCACCCCTGAGTTCAAGAAGGGTGGCGATTTCGCCAAGGGCAGCGGCTATTTCATTGGCGTCCATCTTTTTCAAATCCTCAATACCATTAACCAACCTATTATTTTGAGTGCCAGACCAGGAATGTTCCTCGTGGAACAGGCACCCAGTTCAACTATCCGGGGTTGACCTGGTGCCAGGCAAGCTGAATGCTAATCACCAGCCACAAGCCCAAACTTACGCCGATGTTCATCCAAAAGAAAGCCAATTCGATCCGCTTTAATTCCCCCGGTCGAACCAGGAAATGTTCGAAGCAAAGGAGAAGGGCGACCATGGCCAGCCCAGTCCAATAGATTCCTCCCATTTTGGGTTCCACCAAGGGAAGGAGTGCCAAAAAGACCACCATGATTCCGTGTGAAAGGCCGGCCAGACGCAAAGCCAAACCTGGACCCAAACGACTGGGTAAGGAAAAAAGGCCCACCTTGCGGTCAAAGGCTTCATCCTGACAGGCATAGATGATATCAAACCCGGCCACCCAAAAAAGGACTGCAAAGGATAGGATCGAAGGAACAGCAAGCTCTGTCCAAATCTGGTCCCCCCGAATGGCCACCCAAGCCCCGGCTGGGGCACAGGCAAGGGCCAAACCCAACCAATAGTGTGCCAGGCTGGTAAACCGTTTGGAAAACGAATACCCCAGGAGCCAAAGGAGGACCGGGACACAAAAATAAAGCGGATACCAATTGCCAAGGGGCAAGAAAATAAGCGTTCCCAAAACAAAACCAATAGAGGAAAGTCCGACAAACCAGCTGACACTCCTTACAGAGAGTTGGCCGGAAGGAAGATGGCGAAAGGCAGTTCGGGGATTTTCCGCATCCCACTGGCGATCGATTAACCTGTTAAAGGCCATCGCTGCCGACCGGGCACATCCCAGACAAACGATGATTCCCAACAGGGTCAAGGGTTCAAATCCTTGCCGATCCCAGGCAATCATGGCGGATGCCAGAGCAAACGGCAGGGCGAAAAGGGTATGGCTGAAGCGGATCAATCCTAGCAGTTTTGTGGTCAAATTCGGCATTTATTCACCCCAGCCCCTTTCCCCCTCATCCTAGAATGCGGGGGAACCCATGGAAAAGAGGTGGGAAAAACAGAAATCAGGGGTTAACCCTTGGGACAAAAATCTTTAGCATGGTGGGTAAGGAGCATGCCTTATCGCCTTTGCGGTAGGGCCGCCACCACCCGGTGGCACGGGGACCATGACCCTTTTTTGGGGTTACCGTTGCTTGGATAGTCGGGGCCTGGCCAGGCCTTGATGCGTGCACCGTCCCCGTCATCCGGGGTGTTTTGGTGAGGACGCATTTTGGGCCAAACCGCCTAATAATTACAGTCCCAATCTCCCAAACCTCCGGGGTTTGTTTCTCCGGGTCCGTTTTCTGATAGATGGCGCCATGGGGCGTTTGAGGGTTTTGCTATGAACGGTGTCGACCTGATCAAGGGTGTGGATTTTCTCAACCGGGAAAAAAATATCCCCCGCGAGCTGATTTTCTCCGGGATCGAAAAAGCCGTTCGTTTGGCAATCTCCAAGAAATACGAAACCGAGGAGGGAATCATTGTCTCGATCAATCGCGAGACTGGTGACATCAACGCCCGTTACGGGGATGTTATCCTTACCCCGGACGAATTGGGCCGTATCGCTGCCCAATCGGCCAAGCAGCTAATGATTCAGAATTTTCGCGAAGCCGAATCGGAAGAAGTTTACAACAAATACAAGGACCGCAAGGGAGACATCGTTTACGCCATCGTCCAGCGGGTCGAACGGGGCCTTGCCCTTTGCAACCTCGAAGTGGACAAGGCCGAGGCGATCGTTCCCAAAAGTGAACAAATTCCAGGTGAAATGCCACACACCAACGAACGCCTCAAGGCAATCATTCTGGATGTAAGGCGCACAGGTAACCGGGTCAAGATTGTCCTATCCCGAACCCACCCTGACTTTCTTCGCCGCCTTTTTGAAGAAGAAATCCCCGAAATCCAGGACCATGTTGTGGAGCTACGGGCGGTTTCCCGAGAAGCTGGCCACCGATCCAAGGTCGCCGTTTCCTCCGTGGATATGAAGGTCGACTGTGTGGGGGCCTGTTTGGGTACCAAGGGCAATCGCATCAAATCCATCATCGAAGAATTGGGAGGCCAGGAACGGATTGATGTCGTCCGCTGGAATGATTCCCTCCAGGTTCTCATCGACAACACGCTAAAGCCTGCCAAAGTCGACGAAGTATTCCTTTATGAAAAGCTCGGTCGCGCCATCGTCCTGGTAAAGGATGACCAGCTAAGTCTGGCCATTGGCCGAAAGGGTCAAAATGTCCGCCTGGCATCGCGGTTGGTAGGTTGGGACATTGAGATCATGACCGAGACGGAATTCACCGGAAGCCTTGAAAAGGCGGAGGCCTACTTTAACCAAATTCCTGGAATTACCGACGATCTGGTTCAACAATTCATTGAGGCAGGTTGCCTGAGTTATTCCGATCTCGAATGCCTGGAGCCCGAATACATCGCCGAGCTGGCTGGGATCACGGAAGAAGCCGCCGATGATATGCTCGAGTGGGCAGAGGAAACCGCCCGCACCATGGAGGTTGAACCTCGAACCCGCGGCCCAAGGGAAGCCACCCCGGTTCAACCGGTTGACACGGGTGACTACGCCGTGGATGAAGGTCTTTTGGGTGATAGTACGGCTGAAGAGGCCGAGGTTGCCGAGGTTGTCGTCGATGAAGAACAGCAGGATGCCGTTTCGGATTTCCTAAACACCCCAACCGAAACAGAAACCGGGGCAACTCCTGAAGGCGAAGTGAAGGAATAGCCCCAAGTTTTTGATCCCCCATTGGGCTCCCAAAAAACCTCAAGGCCCGGAGGATATTCCCCCGAGCCTTGTGGTTTTTGCTTATCCTTATCGGCTAGAATCCAAATTCGGGGCGCCTTTCGGCAAGTTGGTTCTGAAGCCTTTGAACGATGCTTGAGTGCATCTGGCTCACCCTGGATTCACTCAGGTCAAGGGTACTCCCGATCTCCTTCATTGTCATGTCCTCATAATAATAGAGGATAATGATAAGGCGTTCATTGCGGTTGAGCCCCCGGGTTACCAGGTGCATCAGGTCGCGATTTTGAATCTTGTGGGTGGGATCTTCGGCCTTCTTGTCCTCGATGATATCAATCTCGCGGACATCCTTGTAGCTGTCCGTTTCATACCATTTTTTGTTGAGGCTGACCTGGGTTACCGCAGTTGCTTCCGCGGCGAGTTTGTTGAACTCTGCCACAGGGAGGTCCATTTTCTTGGCCATTTCATCAGGCAAAGGTGGGCGACCCAATGACCCTTCGAGTTGTTTGCGGGCAGCTTCCACTTTGCCGGCTTTGCTTCGGACAAGACGGGGAACCCAATCCATGGTTCGTAGCTCATCAAGCATTGCCCCGCGGATTCGTGGAACACAGTAGGTCTCAAATTTGACACCCCGTTCCAGGTCGAACGCTTCAATGGCATCCAACAGGCCGAAAAGTCCGGAGCTTGACAGGTCGTCCAATTCGACGCCATCAGGCAGCCGGTTCCAGATCCGTTCCGCATTGTAGCGGACCAGACGCAGATATTTTTCCATCAGAAAGTTGCGTAGTTCGATGGTGGGATTGGCACGATATTCACGCCAAACCTGATTGGTGTCGACTTCAACTTCTGTTTGCATGCCGCTCGCCCCCAAGAGCTGGACCGGGAATCCCGGTCCGTTAAAAATGACACTCCAGAGAGGAAAAGAAAACAACCGGATGGGTTACAGACCATGGGTCCAAACCCTTCTCCGGGAGATTCCCTCCCCCCGGACCACCTGTACCGACGAACCCTTTCGGGAACCCCCCGCCGGTACAGGTTGGCCGAAGCCAAAAAGCCTCAACATGCCATCTGTCTTCCATGACACCACGGATAAGGAATCCTTGGCATCCACTAATGTCGGGTGTCCCGGTCAGCCTTCTTTAATGAAACCCAAATCGGATCGCATTTGAAGAATTTTCAAAAACCCAGGTTCGCCTCCAGCAAAGTCCCCACTTCGCCTGTTGCCAACCGGTTCCTGACCGTTAACCTTCCAATCGGCTTGAATGAAGCACAATTGCGTCCCCACGCTTTTGGGCTTCCTCAGGTCCGATGGCGGGCAAATAGTGTTTTTCCCGCACCCATGTCAAGTTTGAAATCCTCACAAAAGGAGAAGATTTTTTTGAAAGAAATGCAAATTCCAACGGATGTGCCGGATATGCCGACAACCCGGGTCAGGGAGTTACGGTAAAGTATGCTGTCTGCTAAAGACAAAGCCGTGCCCGTTTGGGACAATACGGGGAAACACCCTTGGAGTTCTGTCCCATGAATGGCTGGTTGATCAAGATGCTTTACCTTTCGTCTACCCTGCCTCTGGGTGGGGTGGCGATTCCCCCAGTCGTCCCGGACCCCGATCCTGCCGAACCCCACCGGACCCAACCGGTACCCCAGGTTTTGGGAAATGGGTTTGCCGATAGAAAACTTTCCTTTGGGGATGATCCGCTTCAAGGTCACGACACCGGGCATCCGGATTACACCCTTCCCGAAGGATTAGGGTGCACGGGTTTTTATCGGGGATCTCCAAGAACCATTTGGAACCATGCTTCGGTGGATGGTGCGGGCGAGTTTCGACCAAGAATTCTGTATGTTCCCGGCGAAGGGTCCTTCCGGTCCCTGGATGGCAGGCCCATGCCCCAAATGCGGGCCCTGCCACAATTCTGGAACATGGGTAGCCCAATTGAATAAAATGCCTTCATGGGTTTTTCATGGGCCTCAATTGACAGGTTGATCCACCAATGAGCCACGATAGTGAACCGGTTGTTCCTGGTAAGGAAGGGCCAACGGACAGGGCCCTCCTCAAAAAATTGAGCTTCCTGCTCCTTTCGGTTTTCCTTTTTGGCATCGGCCTTTATTCCTGGATCGCTTATGAAACCACCCTCACCGGCCACTGGTCGGGTTTCTGATTCCCCTTGATTTCTTCCGCACCTTGCAAGGCCAACCAATGAGCATCCTCCGCAAACTGGGTCGAAACGGCCCGCAACTTTTCCCGGTCGGTTTCGGGAGTTGGGCGTTAGGTGGTCAATGGGGTTCCCAGGATGATGGGGAATCGGTCAAGGCCCTCCATCGAGCCCTGGACCTTGGTGTCAACCTGATTGACACCGCCGCAGGCTATGGGGATGGTCATAGCGAAAGAATCATTGCCAAGGCCCTGTCGGAACGATCCGACAAACCCTTTCTTGCTACCAAGACCCCGCCCTTGCCCGGTCCGTGGCCACCTTCTCCCTGGTGCCTGGCCCGCGAACGCTATCCGGAAAAATACTTGATTGCCAATGTCGAAGAACGACTCAGGAACCTTGGGGTGGAGCGGATCGACCTATTACAACTGCATACCTGGACCAGGGCTTGGAACAGGGACCCCTATCCCCTTGAGGTATTGGCAAAACTCAAAAAGCAGGGCAAGATTGGCTTGGTCGGCCTTTGTACCCCGGAACAGGACCAAAACTCCGTGATCGGCCCTATGCGGGTTGGCCTGGTCGATGTGGTCCAGGTGATCTTCAACCTTTTTGACCAGGAGGCTGCCGCAGAAATTTTGCCCGATGCGGCCAGGCAACAAACAGGTATCATCGTCCGGGTCCCCTTGGACGAGGGTTCCCTTTCAGGGAAGTACACTGGCCACCACATATTCCCCGACGGGGATTTCAGGACCTCCTTTTTCCAGGGGGATCGGCTCGTCCGCACGGTGGCTCGGGTGGATGCCATCAAGGCGGACATCGCCGAGTTTGACCTTGGGCCAGAATGGACCCTGCCACGGGTTGCCCTCCGCTATGCCTTGGACCAGGCTGGAGTGAGTATCATCATTCCAGGAATGCGAAACCTGGGCCAGGTAGAGGACAACACCTCGGTGGCCAATTTACCTCCCTTGCCTCCAGAGTTTGCCACCCGGCTTCGCCGCCACAATTGGCTCCGGGGCGTTTGGTATGGGGGCAAATGATTTTCCCGGCTTTCTCCGGTTCCTACCTTTGCCAACTTTGAAAGGAATCTATCATGGTTTTTCTTTCTTTTTTTTGTCGTCCCCTGATGGGGCTACCGCTGGTTCTCCTTCTTTCAGGAGGGCTTTTGGCGGAAGAACCGATCTCCCACAGTTTCCTGGCAACAGGCGGTGCCACCTACATTCGCTCCCATGATGGGAAAATCACCTGGCAGTTCCCGCATGGTTCCCGCGACGGTGAAGTTTTGGAGGACCGGTCGGTCCTTTTGGCCCTCTCCAAAAGCAAGGCCCATCCGGGAGGAGCGGCCGCCATTGTTGATCCTTCGGGTAAAATTGCCTTTCTTTACGAAGGGACCCAAACCGAGGTCAACACCGTACAAATGCTCAAAAGCGGGGCGATCTTGATGACTGAGGCAGGGGCAAAACCCCGGATTCTTGAAATAAGCCGCGAGGGCAAAATCCTCGCCGAGGTGGCCATCCAGGCTCAAACCAGGGACCACCATCTGCAATCGCGAATGACCAGAAAGTTGGCAAATGGCAATTATCTTGTGCCCCAATTGCTGGACGAGGTGGTTCGCGAATATACTCCCGGTGGAAAAATTGTTTGGGAGGTAAAGACTCCCTATTGGCCTTTTACGGCGATCCGTCTACCCGATGGCAACACCCTGATCGGTTGTACCCTGAAAGATTTGGTGATCGAGGTCGATTCCATGGGCAAATTGGTTTGGCAGGTCGACAATAGGGATCTGGGAAGTCGCTTGATTAATGACGCCTGCGGGATTCAGCGCCTCCCCAATGGCAACACCGTTATCACCAGCCATCATGCCCAAAAAGACGAGGTGCGCCTGGTCGAGGTCAATCGGGACAAAAAGGTGGTTTGGACCCACAGGGACCAGGCCAAGCCTGGCATCCACCACTTCCAGATCCTGGACACGAATGGCGTGAAATTATCGAATCAAAAATGGCGGTAAATCCGGGAAAATGCCAAGCGAATGCCTTCCGATAGCCGTTTCATGTCAATCGAAACCGAATCACGATATCCCAAATCCGGTGGTTCACCACAAAGCCCAAGTCCTAACCGTTCGTTCCTGGTGGCTAGCCAGCTAATTTGCTATGCCTCAGGCGATTGGTCGATCTGGATACTGAATCCGTCCAGGTCGATTTCGTCCCCTTTGTCGGGATCGACCGGCCCCCCGCCCCGAATGAGACCAAGGCGGACAAAAACCTGAATGGTAGCAGGTTGGCCATGGATGTCATAGCCATTTGAAGTTACATTCCCTTCGACGACAAAACACCAGAGCCTCTCCTCGCCATTTACGGGAGAAGCCTCTTCCTGCCAGGCTTTCAGGGTTCGGATGACGGCTTGCAAGGCCGATTTCCAGTTTTTCACATCATCAACAATTACATGTTGGCCATCCACATCTTCATCCACCCGCAGTTTGCCAGACTTTCGCAGGTTGTCAAATATGCGGTGTTCAAGGGCGGTGGAGCGCCATGGATCACGAAGGTGGAGGTGGACTCGGGGTGTTTCAAAAGTAAGGCCAAAAATTTGGATGCGCATTAAGGATTCCGCAAAGTAGACGAAAGGGAAAAGATCAGCTCTGTAGATTTTGTAGAAGTTCCTTGCGACTAACCAGTCTTTGGCCCCGTTGTTCATCAATTTGCAAAACCTTCAGGAGCCTCCGTCGTAATTCGACCTGTACCGATTCCAAAAGGGCCACACCTGGCCCCGGCAATGGAACACACCCGCCCGCCCGACGGTCGTGACCGCCGGCCCGGCCCATGTCACCCACCACTTTTTTCAACAATTCCCCCGCTTGGGCGTTGGCTTTGGCAGCGCGCATGGAAAGGATCAATTGGTTATCGTGGAGGCCTACACATACTGCCCAATCAACCTCTTCAAAGCGGATAAGATATTCCACCACCTCCGCAGCGAGTTCGGGCTGGGGCAGGTCTGAGATCCAGCTGATGATTAGGTTGTCGTATATAAACGAACTTTGCAAAGCCTGCACCAGGCAGCCAAAGTAGCTTTGGGGCAGCCTGGCATGGCGGATTCGGGCCAAAAGATTTTTGTCTGCCAAAGGAAAGAGGTATTCCTGGGCATTATCGTCGTTGGGACCTGCTTCCCGGGGAAAACCTGCCAGTTCCGTTTCGATACCGTACCAAAGTCCGGTGGCCACTTTTCGCTCGGGTTCAACCCCTTGTTCGCGAAGGTAACTGGTGACCAGGGTACAAGTTGCGCCCAATGCAGGCCGAATATCCACAAACAACACATCTTCCAAATCCCCACGGGTTTCGTGGTGATCAATAACGAAGTGAACGGGTATTTCTCCATCGAGGTTGTGCCTCCCCGTATTGGGTTGGCTATCCACCATGACTACCATTTCGTTGGCAATGAGTTCAATTTCCTCGATGGGGATCAAATCCAAACCAAGGCATTCGACCATGGCCTTGTTTTCGGCCCGACTGATGATCCCATCGCGGGTCAAACGGGTGGGAATATCCCATTTTTCCTGAACAAGTTGGGCCAAACCCATCATGCTAGCCAAGCTGTCTGGGTCGGGTTGGACATGGCTTAGAAATGTCACCCGGGATGCATCACCAAGGCGTTCCAAAAAACGATCAGATCTTCTTGCCATATTGGACTAAAACCTCATCCTTCCCGGGAGGGAAAAACCCCTCCAGGAGATTTCATTTGGGCCATGGAGTCAATCCGTTTGGCAATTGCCCTTTCCACGGGCATTACAGATAGTCTTGAATTGGTCACCAGATCCCATTTGGCAAGGTCGGGGTCGGCTTTGATTTCAGCAAGGGTCACTTGCCGGGCAAGTTTGAATAAAGGCCGAACCTTTACGCCGACCGCCTTTTCATCGGAAGAACCGGGAATAGGTAGAGGCCCCGAGACGACCTCCATGACTCCAACGATCGCTTTGATTTTGCCGGTTTGATAAAAGTAGGCGTAATCCCCCACACTCACCTTGCGAAGGTGGATCCTGGCCAGGGCATTATCCACTCCATCCCAAAGGGTTTCCCCTTCGGCAACCAGTCGGTCGTAAGAGTAAGTTTCGGGCTCTTCCTTAAACAGCCAAGTTTTCGATTTTGCATCCCGCAAGCTTGGATTCACACCGGCAGCAGGTTCATCCCGAGACATTTTGAGCGGAGAAGTAAACCTCTCCCCGTGGCCCAGCAGGACATGGGTCCCCCATGCAACCCCCACCGACAGATTTATCTTACCCTTAAAGGAGGAAATCAACAATCGAAATCAGGGGGCACTACAAAACAAAATACCCAAACTTCCCCTTCTTGCCAAAGCCCCAGGAAAAATGCCGCCCTTAACCCAAGGCACTAATGGATCGCCATTTTTAAATTCACAACTTCTTGTTTATTCAATACTTAGAGTAAAAAAATGGCACCATTAATCCCCCCAAGGGGAGCCCTTTGTCCTTTGGTTTGGCTTGAAAAACAGGCACACCTTCACAACCCGGATTACCCATTTCAGGGGAGGAGGTAATCCCTTGCCTTGTTTCCTTGCCACAAAAGCTAGAAGGCATCCTTGGGGCATTGGTGCTGGGGATACTATTCTAAGGGGTATCGAATCCTTCCATTGATCCATCGAACCTTCCGTTCACCAAAGGGAACCAATAGGTGCCAGACGGAAAAGGATCGTTTTTAGGGACCCGTTTTGATTTCCTTCCCCAAACTTCTTGGCAGCCCTTTGCGATTCCTTTTCCAAGGGGCGTTATTAACCGCCACCATTTTCCAGTGGACCCTTTTTTCCCAAACAGAAAGTTCCCCGGGCCAAACCCCTTTCCTCAAGTCAAAGCAAACTTTCAAAGGCACCCAAAACATCTCATGGCGGTTTGATGGGAACGGTCAATTCCCTGACATCCATCCTCCCCATGAATGGGGACCGGGCAAAAACATCCTTTGGAAATCCCCCCTCGAAATGGGAGGTTATTCCTCTCCCATTGTGGTGAAAAACAAAATCTTCGTCACGGAGGAAATGGGAAGCCTCGTCTGCCTTGATCTATCGGAGGGGAAACTACTATGGCGAAAAGATCTTTTCAGCCTGAATAGCAAAGACATCCCCTCGGAATTGTCCAAAAAACTTATGCGGGGATGCGGGGGAGATAGCAAACAATCAACTCCTACCCCGACAAGCAATGGCGAATTGGTCTTTTATATCAATGCCATGGGACTTTGTGCCTGTTATGACCTGGATGGCAACCTGCTCTGGATCCGGATCATCGAGACGGCAGAAGACGAGGAACACTTTAGTGCCTCACCTGTTTTCGACGGGGACAGGATCCTCCTTTCGTGGGGAGGGATGTTGGTTCTTGACGCAAAAAGTGGCAAGACCCTGTGGAAAAACGATGCGGTCAGGACCACCCATGGGACACCGCTCATTACCACCATTGGAGGGGAAAAGGTGGTCATTACGCCTACAGGGAATATGGTTCGATTGGACACGGGTGAAGTGCTTTGTAGTGACTTGTTCCACTCCACCTATACCACCCCGGTGGTGGAGGGGAATGTTCTTTATGTCATTGATTCGGAGGCGCAAGCCCTGGAACTTCCCGCCAAGGTCAGCAAGGGAATGCAGCCAAGGTCCCTTTGGAAAACAAAACTGCAGGGAACCTTTATGGCATCCCCCATTTACCGGGACAGCCTTTTTTACACCCTTGAAAACCTCAAATGTCGCCTGCACATCCTCGAAGCAAAAACCGGAAAACTCCTGACCTTTACCCGAATCGTTGATGCCGAAAGTGGCGAGGAACGGATCGAAACAGGGAGGCGGGTAGACGGATTGAAACCGGCTCATTACGCCTATGCAAGTCCGGTTGCGAGCCAAAAACATCTCTTTTTCTTCGATGATGCGGGGAATGCTACAGTCCTTGAACCGGGCCCTAACGGCAAGGTGGTCCGGGTAAACAGACTCGGGGACGCCCTTTCCGGCAGCCCTTTTTTCATCCAGGAAAAAATCATTCTGAGGGGAATAAAATCCCTTTACTGTATCGGGGAAAAACCATGACCAAACCGGTTCATCAGGGAAACTGGATTGTATTACCGCCCAAATGGATCCTTTTAATCCTATATGCCATGGTCGCCCCATCCCTGAAAGGAGCCGATTGGCCTCAATGGGCAGGCCCATTTGCCAACTGTGTTACCGATGAAACAGGATTACTTAAGCATTGGCTCCCTGGTGGCCCAAAAATCCTGTGGCGCATCCCGGTAGGAACAGGCTCCAATCATCCCTCGGTGCTTGGAGATGATCTTTGCTTTGCCCAGTTGGATCAGGACTCCTTGCATGAGACCATCCGCCTGGTGGACACAACCAACGGCAAGGAAAAGTGGCACCACACCTATGAGGTCCCGCCTGTTTACCATGTAGGATGGGGCGAGTTGGGTGTTCGGGCCACCCCGACTCTTACGGAACATTTCGTTTATGCGGTAGGAACCTTTGGCCATGCCTTCTGCCTGGAAAGAAAGACAGGGAAAATCGTTTGGAAACAAAACTTGCGGGAACAGTCCCCTTACCTGGACGGCACGCTGAAAAATGCGGGCAACCTCGAATGGAAGGGTTTTAACGGCTCCCTGGTTCCGAGGGGTGACAAAATTGTTCTCCATTACTGGCAAGGGGGCAACCCGGCGATTCCTGCCTGGGAAAAAACGGTTGTTACCGACAAAATGCAGGTGTTCGCCTATAGTGCCCTCACCGGCAAGGTCCTTTGGAAGTTCGAGGAAACCTGTAAACCGGGCACCCGGGGACCAGGCCTTGTCACCACCTCAGGGCTACCCATCACCTTCAACAATACCGATTGCATTGTGATTCATGGCAACCGGGAATGGAAAATCCTCCGGATGGCGGATGGAAAACAGGTTTGGAATTGGCAATGTTCCGGGCCCAATGAAGCACCCGCCTGGGCCAGTGGCTCGTTAAAACCTGTCGGAAAAAACCTTTATCTGGATGAGTTGAATGGCTGGCAAAAATCGCTGGTCGAATGTGATTTCACGGAAAGTGATCCCAAACCCAAAATCCACTGGACAGGAAACCAGGTTCATGAAGCCATTACCCCGCCTGTGATCGTAGAGGGTCATATCTTCGGGTTTTGGATCGATAACCGGGATGAGGCCTCGGAACTTGGGAACAGGCCCGGTCATGCAGGGTTTTCCCTTCGATGTACAGAATTGAAAACCGGAAAGTTGCAATGGTCCAAGCCAGGGTTTCGGATGGGCCTTTCCCTTAGCGCAGCAGAAGGCCACCTATATGTTCGCAGTCACCAAACGCTAACCTTGATCGAGATCAACCCTAAAGAGTATGTCGAAAAGGGAAAGATAGAAAAATTGCACACCTTGAAAAACACCGGGCCCCGCAGTCAAAAGGGATTGCTGGATTGGAATATGCCAGTCATTGCCGGAGGAAGAATGTATATCAGGACTCCCGGGGAGATCCTCTGTTATGACATCAAAGATCCTGGTCCAAAGATAGTAAAATGAGGATTAAAGGGGGTTTTTCATGAAAAACCAAAGGCATGCAATCCGTATAAACACCTCCTTCCCAATAATGCCCTCCACCATTTACTTTATCTTGCTCCTTGGGACCATGGTTTTGGGATGCCATCGAACCCAATCGATTCCCAATCAGAAAGAGGCACTATCCCAGAGCGAAGCGGACCCCTTTGATGGATTGAAGGCGGGCGAGGAACGCCAGGTGGCCCTGATCAAGCTCTGTTGGTGTCCTGCGGGCCAATTCACCATGGGAAGCCCTGCTACCGAACCGGAACGGCGACCGGGTGAGGATCAAGTCCAGGTGACATTGGGGCGAGGATTCTGGATGGGAAAATATGAGGTGACCCAGGGACAATGGAGCCGGATTGTCGGAGAGTTTCCGGGAAAATACACCGCCGGGGAAGGTGCGGAATTTCCGGTTTATGACATCAATTACCGGGCAATGGAACAGTTTTGCCAAAAGCTGACCCAAGCCTCCCACGAGCCAGGCGATTTGCCAAAAAGCTGGGAGTTTCGCCTTCCTACTGAGGCGCAATGGGAGTACGCCTGTCGTGCCGGAACCAAAACGGCCACCTCGTTTGGAGATTCCTTGACCAGTACCCAGGCTAATTTTCAGGGGAAGCCCTACAACGGGGCCGGGCTTGGGCCATCCCTTGGACAAACGGCCAAGGTGGGGAGTTATCCGGCAAATCCGTGGGGGTTTCATGACATGCACGGAAATGTGTTTGAATGGTGCCGGGATTGGTACCATGCCACCCTCCCCGGGGGTGCGGATCCGGATCTGTATTGGGCCAAGGCAACCGCTTTGAAGAATCGGACCGGTGACTATTCCCGGGTAAGGCGGGGGGGATGCTATGCGGATGAGGGGTGGCCTTGTCGTTCTGCCTTTCGTTTGCGTTTTGAGCCGGACAGACACCACGATCACATCGGTTTCCGCATTGTTGCCGTACAACCCAACAAAAAGGTTGAGCCCAAATAACCGGTTCGTTCACCAAGGACCGAAAAACTGGGCTTTTCAGGGCTCTTTGCCAAGGACAAACCAGGACGGCATGATCCCCTCCTAATCAAAATCGGTTTGGAGGGTTTTTCAGGGACGAATACATTAACAGAATCACAATCCTCGTTTTCCTCCCCTTTTGGAGTTCCTCCCCATGGGTCGTCGCAAAAAAGAGATTGGAACTTCCGACCTGTTTGAAGGAACCGGCGAACCTCCCCCAAAAAGGTCCGCCAAATCTGCCAAATCGCCAACCACAAAATCGTTTGAACAGGACCTTTGGGAAGCTGCGGATCAAATGCGGGCCCACATGGACGCTGCGGAATACAAACATGTCGTGCTTGGCCTGATTTTCCTGAAATATTTGTCGGACCGGTTCTACGAACAAAAAGCCAAACTGGAAAAAACCCCCGGGGCACTTCCCGATGACCGGGACGAATACGCGGCCGACAATGTTTTCTGGGTGCCCAGTGAAGCCCGTTGGGAAGGTATCCAGGCCAACAGCCGTCAACCCGACATTGGCAATCGAATCGATGCCGCCATGATCGCCATCGAAAGGGAAAACCCGGTTCGGCTGAAAGGCAAACTCACCAAAGACTATGGGCGTCCCACCCTCGACAAAACCGTCCTAGGAGGGGTGGTGGACCTGGTATCGAACATCAACCTGGCGGGAGAAAATCAGGACCTTTTGGGCAAGGTCTATGAATACTTCCTGGGCAAATTTGCCGCCGCAGAGGGAAAACTGGGTGGACAGTTTTATACCCCATCCTGCATTGTTCGTTTGCTCGTCGAAATGATTGAGCCCTTAAAAGGAAGGGTGTACGATCCATGTTGTGGATCAGGCGGGATGTTTGTCTCTTCGGATCGATTTGTTCTTGCCCATGGCGGGAACCTAAAAGACCTTTCGGTTTACGGACAAGAATCCAATCCCACCACATGGCGTTTAGCCGCCATGAACCTTGCCATTCGTGGAATTGAGGCGGATCTGGGACGAAACTACGCAGATTCCTTCCATGACGATCAGCACAAAGACCTTAAGGCAGACTTCATCCTTGCCAATCCCCCTTTCAACATCAGCGAATGGGGAGGCGAAAGGTTAAAAGAAGATTCCCGGTGGAAGTACGGCCTTCCCCCCGAGGGAAACGCCAACTACGCATGGCTCCAGCACATGATCCATCACCTTTCTCCGGGTGGCATGGCAGGGATCGTGCTTGCAAATGGGTCGATGAGCTCCAACCAGTCCAACGAAGGCAACATTCGCCAAAAACTGATTGAAGCCGATCTGGTGGATTGCATGGTAGCTCTGCCCGGACAACTTTTCTCCACCACCATGATTCCCGCTTGCCTATGGTTTCTAACTCGTTCGAAGACCAAGGCGAATCAGAGGGCCAGGTCAGGGGAAACCCTTTTCCTTGATGCCCGCAAACTGGGAACGATGATCGACCGAACCCAGCGGATACTGACGGATGAGGACATCAAAAAAATTGCCGATACCTACCATGCCTGGCGGGGAACCAACCCGCAAACCTATGAAGATGTGGCCGGCTTTTGCAAATCGGCAAAACGGGAGGAAATCGGGAAACATGGTTTTGTCCTTACTCCCGGGAGGTATGTCGGGGCCGAAGCGGTGGAGGACGATGGCGAACCTTTTGGAGAAAAAATGCAGCGGCTTGTGACCCAACTGTATTCCCAGTTTGACGAGTCGGCGAAACTGGAACAGCAAATCAAGGCAAACCTCGAAAACCTGAATTGGAAAGCCAAACCATGAAACTGGATTTTTCCAGCCTGGAAAATGCGACCGCCTCGCTGGAACGGTCCCTCAAGGCTCAGGCTGCCTTCGAGGCCACCCTTCCCCTGGAACTTAAAGAGACCGTACGCAGTGGCATCATTCAGAATTTTGAGATCGCCTATGAACTGGCCTGGAAAATGATGAAACGCTGGCTTGAGACAAACATCAATGCTGAATCCGTCGATGGCGTGACCCGACGCGAGTTGTTTCGGCAAGCTGCGGAAAATCGCCTGATCGATGATGTGGATCTTTGGATGAGCTTTCATGCGGCAAGAAACCAAACCTCTCACACTTACGACAACGAAACGGCAGAGGAGGTCCGCGAAAGTGCGGAACACTTCCTTGCCCAAGCCCAGTCGCTCCTCATTTCCCTGCGGGCTCGCAATGATTGATCTCGCTCCGGAACAGTTGGCTATCGTGCGAAGCCTGCTGGCAGCCCAGGTTCCCGATTGCGAAGTTCGCGCCTTCGGCTCCCGGATCACGGGAAAAGCAAAGCCCTACTCTGACCTCGACATCGTCCTGTTCGGTCCCGCCAGGCTCTCCCTCGGTCGCTTGGCCACATTGCGCGAAGCCTTTGCGGAGTCGGAGCTTCCCATCCGCATTGACCTGATCGACTGGCACGCCCTTTCGGAAAACTTCCGCAACATTATCTCGGCAAAATTTGAGGTACTCCAAAATTCCACACTTTCGGATGCCGATTCGGCAAAGCAAGAACAATCAATCCTGGGAAACCTCAAAGGGCCAGGTTAGGGCAGGTGGACTGTTTAAAGGGACCAAAGGGGGTGGATTTTTACCAGTAAAATGCTCAAAGGGACCAAAAGGACGCTAAAGGACCAAAATGCACTTTCGTCACTTGGGTCCTTTTTGTCCCTTTTAACAATTTCGCCCGTGCAGTTTGCCGATTCCCCAAAGGGGGTGGGTTATGGCCGGTGAAAAGCCCAAAGGGACTCCTAAGAACCAAAACTCCTCTTCCTCCCCTCCAAAAAGCGAGGGGTTTATCCCCCCACATGGCGGCTACGAACAGCTCCTTTCCTTCCAGAAAGCTCGCATTGTTTATGATGGCACGGTGCGCTTTTGCGAAAGGTTCGTTGACAGGCGTAGCCGTACCACCGACCAAATGATCCAGGCGGCCCGGTCTGGCAAACAGAACATCCTCGAAGGAAGCCAGGCTAGCGGTACCTCCAAGGAGACCGAGATCAAACTTACCAATGTCGCACGGGCCAGCCTGGAAGAACTGCTGGAAAATTACCGCGATTTTCTGCGGGTGCGCCGAATTGCAGAATGGCCCAGGGACCACTCCCACACCCGCCGCTTAAGGGAACTCAACCGCCAACCGAACGCCACCTATGAAACCTTCTTGAAAGGTATCGAGAATCCCGACCCGGCCATTGCCGCCAATGTGATGATTGGGCTTATCAAACTCACCAATTTCCTGCTTGACCAGCAACTCCGCCGCCTTGAACAGGACTTTCTGAAAGAAGGGGGTTTGCGAGAAAAGATGACCCGTGCCCGCCTGGCCGCCCGCGCCAAACAACAAAGGGGGCAGGAATATGGCATGTGAAAAATACCAAGGGACCAAAGGAGGCAGGATTTTGGGTGGTGAAAGGCTCAAAAGGACCAAAGGGACGCTAAAGGACCTAAAGGCACTTTCGTCGCTTGGGTCGGGGGGGTGGGCTATGGTGGGTGAAATGCCAAAAAGGACCAAAATGCACTTTCGTCGCTTGGGTCCTTTTTGTCCCTTTTAACAATTTCGCCCGTGCAGTTTGCCCATTCCCCAAAGCGGGAGGGTTGGTTTTTGGTGGGTGAACTATTTAAAGGGACCAAAGGGACGCTAAAGGACCAAAATGCACTTTCGTCCCATGGGTCCTTTTTGTCCTTTTTAACAATTTCGCCCGTGCCGTTTGCCGGTTCCCCAAAGCAGGAGGGTTGGATTATGGCCAGTGAAATGCTCAAAGGGACCAAAGGGACGCTAAAGGACCAAAATGCACTTTCGTCGCTTGGGTCCTTTTTGTCATTTTTTCTAAGGGTGCCCGTTGAGGTCACCGATTCGGCCAAGCAGGACCAGGCCTTGAATGCAAACCGGAGGGGATTTGGTTATGGTTGGAGATAATTGGCCACTCGTTCCGCTCGGCGAAGTTACGGAGAACTTCGATGGTCGTAGGGTCCCGGTTAAAGAGATCGAACGCAAGCCTGGTCCATTTCCGTATTACGGGGCCTCTGGAATCGTGGACCGTGTTGATAGCTACCTTTTCGATGGTGAATATCTGCTCATCGGCGAGGACGGCGAGGACGGCGAGAACTTGAGGACTCGCCAGACCCCGATAGCATTTATAGCGGATGGTAAGTTCTGGGTGAACAACCATGCACACATCGTTCGGGGGAATCATTTCGCCGAAACACGGTTTCTTTGCTACATCCTTTCTCAAACAGACATCAGCGGCTACCTCACCGGCTCGACGATGCCCAAGCTCACCCAGGGCAATTTGAATCGTCTACCCATCCCCCTTCCTCCCCTCCCCATTCAACGCCGCATTGCCTCCATACTTGGTTCCCTCGACGACAAGATCGAACTGAATCGCCAGATGAATGAAACGCTGGAGGCGATGGCGAAGGCGTTGTTCCAAAGCTGGTTTGTCGATTTCGATCCTGTCCATGCCAAGGCTCAAGGCAAAAAGCCGGAAGGAATGGATGAAGCCACGGCTGAACTGTTTCCTGATTCCTTTGTGGAATCTGAGCTTGGGAAGATTCCGAAGGGGTGGAAGGCAAAGCGCTTGCCTGACACCATTGAAGTCAATCCGCCGCGCAGATTGAGGAAAGGAACAATTGCACCCTACCTCGACATGAAAAACCTGCCAACGAGAGGCCATTCCGCCGAGGAAGTCCTCCAACGAGGATTCAGTTCCGGCACCAAATTTCAAAACGGCGACACGCTCTTTGCCCGAATCACCCCCTGTTTGGAGAACGGCAAAACTGGGTTTGTAGATTTCCTCGAAGAAGGCCAAGTCGGCTGGGGATCCACCGAATACATCATCCTCACCCCGAAGCCGCCGCTCCCACCGCAATTCGGTTACCTCCTTGCTCGCTCAGACGCACTACGCACCCATGCCATCCAAAACATGACCGGCACAAGCGGACGTCAGCGAGTCCCGGCTGAATCCCTTAACACATTCTGGCTCGCTTCCCCTCCACCACCAATCGCCCGCCGCTTTGATGAGGTGACGGTGTCGGTGATGGCGGCAATCAAAGCGAATGTCAATCAATCCCGCACCCTCGCCACCCTCCGTGACACCCTCCTTCCCAAGCTCCTCAGCGGGGAATTGAGCGTGGCGGGCCTCGAATCCAAACAAAAGGCAAGCCTGTGATCCACATTCAATCCCTCGCTGACCTGGAATTGTTGCGGCTTTGGAGCTCGAAGGGTGGTTTTTTACCCCAAAGCCTTAGGACCCCCTTTGCGAAAGGCCTTTGGAGCGAAATTCAAAATTAACCTTCCCAAGGATGTTTCCCATGCCCAGCCTTATTGATGAAGCCGCCGTAGAAGGAATGACCCTTGAGTGGTTCCAGGAACTCGGGTACGCCATTGGAAACGCTGAAGATCCGGAATTTCAATCCGAACGGGAAACCCTGGGGGATTGCCTTCTCCGGAATCGCCTCGAGGCATCGCTTGCCCGGATCAATCCCAAAGCCCAACCCACAAGCCTCCGGGAAGCCCTTAGGCAAATCCTCCTGGTCGATTCTGCCCATCTCCTGAACAACAATCATCAATTCCATCGGCTTCTCGTCGAGGGGATCGACTGTGAGGTCAAACGGCCAGATGGCTCCGCAGGGGCGGAAAAGGTCTGGTTGGTGGATGGGGCGAACCCGGACAACAATGACTGGTTGGTCCTTCAGCAATTTACTGTGGTCGAGAACAACAAGAAGCGCCGGGCGGACCTTGTGGTTTTTGTCAACGGATTACCCGTTAGCGTCATCGAGCTGAAGAATCCCAGCTCCGAACAAACGAGCATTCGCCAAGCCTATGACCAACTCCGAACCTACTTATCCGAGATTCCGACTTTGTTCGTTTGCTCGGAGCTACTCATTATCTCCGATGGGATTCACGCCAGGCTTGGAACCATAAGTTCCGACTTTGAACGATTCCTCCCGTGGAGAACGGTGGATGGTAGGGCCATCGTCCCCAAGGATCTTCCCGAATTGGAACCTCTGATCAACGGGGTATTCAGGAAAGAATTCTTCCTTGAACTTGTCCGCAATTTTGTTGTTTTCGAGAACTTCGGGACCAAACAAATCAAGAAAGTCGCTGGGTATCACCAATTCCATGCTGTTAGGAAGGCTGTTGCCTGTACGGTTAAAGCTGCCAATCCTGATGGGGATCGGAAAATCGGGGTGGTTTGGCACACCCAGGGAAGCGGCAAATCACTCACCATGGTCTTTTATGCAGGAATGCTAGTCAAGGAACCTGCCCTTGAGAATCCAACCCTTGTCATTGTGACCGATAGGGACGATCTGGATGGGCAACTTTGTGACACCTTTGGACGCTGTTCCGAACTCTTAAGACAAAAACCAAAGCAGGCAGACAGTCGGGAAAATCTGAGGGAGTTGCTCAAGGTCAACACCGGCGGTATTGTGTTTACCACCATGCAAAAGTTCATGGCGGAGACGGGAGAAACATTCCCTGAGTTGTCCAAGAGGCGAAACATTATTGTCATCGCCGATGAGGCCCACCGGACCCAATACGGTTTGCGGGTGAAAATGGACAAGGAAACAGGAGAGGTCAAGGCGGGGTTTGCCGCCAACCTCCGCAGAGCTCTTCCCAACGCCTCCTTCATTGGGTTTACCGGAACACCCGTGGAGAACCGGGACCACAGCACCCCTTTGGTTTTTGGCAATTACATCGACACCTATGACATCCTGAGGGCGGTGGAGGATGGAGCCACGGTTCCGATTCTCTATGAACCCCGATTGGCAAAGTTGGACCTCAATGAGGCTGAAATTCCCAAATTGGATGAGGAGTATGAACAACTTTCAGAGGTAGAGGAAGCAACCAAGGGGAAACCCACCTCCAAATGGGCAAAGGTGGAAGCAATTGTTGGATCAGACAAAAGGCTGGACAAGGTAGCAAAGGATTTAGTGGAGCACTGGGAGAAGCGCTACAACGGGTTGGAAGGCAAGTGCATGATGGTTTGTATGAGCCGCCGCATTGCGGTTGAGATGTACAACCGCATTGCAAGACTTCGCCCCAACTGGGTCTCCCCCAATGATGATGAGGGACGGGTGAAAATTGTTATGACTGGATCCGCTGCGGATGGGCCAGATTGGCAGCAGCACATTGGCACAAAACAAAGACGGGAGAAAATCGGTCAACGACTCAAAGATCCCAAGGATCCTCTCTTTATGGTATTGGTTCGGGACATGTTCCTTACCGGTTTTGACGCTCCCTGTCTCCATACCCTCTATGTGGACAAACCCATGCAGGGACATGGATTGATGCAGGCAATTGCAAGAGTCAATCGGGTCTTCAAAGACAAGCCGGGGGGTCTGGTTGTGGATTATCTGGGCCTGGCGGAAAATTTGAAACGAGCCCTGGCGGATTACACGGAAGACGACAAAAACCAAACGGGAATTCCCATTGAAGAGGCAGTCGATGCGTTCCTAAGTTTGTTGGAGGTCTGCCGGGACCTGTTCCACGGGATTGATTACCTCCCTTCCCTGAAGGGAGAACCTAAAGACAGGCTTCTGATCATGAAAAAGATGATGGATCATGCCTTGGATCCTGGACGAAGGCCCAAGGTCATGGCTCAAGTGAACCAATTGACAAAGGCGGCAGCTCTGGCGACACCTCATCCTGAGGTAATGGCGGTTGAGGAGGAAATTGCCCTCTTTCAAGCCATTCGGGCATTGATTGCCAAAGACGGCAGCTTTGTTGAAGTTCGGGCCAACGCACCAAGAGTCGATTGGGACTCGGCCATCAAGCAACTGGTGAGCCGTGGACTATCCGGAGGGGAAGTGGTCGATCTTTTTGAGGCGGCGGGGCTCAAAAAACCAAGCCTCGGTATCTTTTCCGAGGAGTTCCTGAAGGAAGTACGGCAGCTTCCCGAGCGCAATCTGGCGGTGGAGGCTCTCAGACGCCTGTTGGACGCGGAAGTGAAAAGGTCAGGGCGAAAATCGATTGTCAAGGAAAGACGGTTTTCCGAACTATTGGAAGGGCTCCTGGCCCGTTACAAAAACCAGGCCATCACCAGCGCTCAAGTGATTGAGGAACTGGTCCAGCTCTACCGGGACCTGATAGCCTCCCAGAATCGGGGCGAGGAAATGAAGCTCACGGAGGAGGAGATTGCCTTTTACGAGGCGCTGGAAACCAGTGATGCTGCCGTGGCAGGGCTTGGAGAACCGCTTTTGGTGAAAATTGCCCAGCACTTGACCAAAATCATCCGGGAGAATGCTTCCATCGATTGGCAAAAGCGTGAAAGTGTAAGGGCCAATCTCCGAAGGTTGGTGCGCCGGACCCTGGCCAAGTTTGGGTATCCACCGGATAAATTGCCCAAAGCCGTGGAAACCGTGATTGAACAGGCGGAGAGATTGGCGGAGTTGGCAGCTTAAGGGCCTAACCGTCCGTCCTTTTTCGTTTTCGACAGGAAATTCAGGAAGGGTTTTTCCAGGAAACGATTGGAAATAGAGGCGTATTGGCTCCGAGGGAATCCTGGCTAAGGAGGCGGTTCCTTTTCCTGGTCGTTTTCCCTAGAATACCCTCACGCCAGGCTTGCCCAAAGCAATGCCTTGGCGACATGTAATCCTTGGATGCAAGGAATCGATGCGGGATTGGCCTATCGGCTGGGCACCAGCTTCCCAAGCTGGCCAGAGGAGTTCGACTCTCCTATCCCGCACTTTTTTCTCCTCTATGGCCCCCTGTTTTTCATGGACAGGCAAGGTATTGTGGCCCTAATCAATTGGCCCTGATGTCGTAACAGAAAAGGATTTCCTGATCGCGAATGTACAATTTTCCATTGGCGACAACGGGATGGGCCCAGGCGGGGACTCCGCTTCGTTCGGGTTGCTCAAACCGGCCACGCTCAATGAATTTTTCACGCGAGGGCTCGACTAGGAGTATGGATCCCAATTCGGATCGCAAATAGAGGCGATTGTCCGCCCAGAGCAGTGACCCTTTGGGAGCCTTTCGATCCCTCCACAGGACTTTTCCCGACTGGAAATCGAGACATACCAGGGACCCGCCTTCGTTCCCGCCATGGGCCCCGTACAGCGTTCCCTCCAGGACCACCATCCCCCCATGATGGTTTTGCATGCTGTTGGAAAAATAGACCTCCTCAGCCTGGAATTCCCCATTCTTTCCCTTCTTGAGTTTTGCCGCCCCGCCCCCGCTTCCATAGGCCGAGGAGGCAAACAACAGCCCATCCTGAAAGATCGGGGTGGAGCAGGTAATCCCCATCCGGTTGGCGGGGTGATCATACCGCCAAAGGAATTTGCCGTCCGAAGCAGAAATACCTACAAGGGCTTCCGCTGTTAGCTGGACATATTGTCGTTTTCCCTCCACCGTAATCGGGATGAGGGAAGCGTACCCGGCCCCGGAACGGGGACCGCCAAAGCCTCCCTGGCGACCACCTGGCCCCCCAAATGTAAAATTGGTGGTTCCGGAATTCAATTGGCCCCCTTCGAATCCCTGATCGGCAAGCCATTCCTTGCCCAAAGAGTCCTTGAAGGGACTGGTTTGACCGGCCTTGATGCGAATGGTTTTGGCCCCTTTCATATCGTTGGGCTGGGGAATGATTTCTATGGCCTTGACCAGCGGATTTTCGACCTGCCTTGTGAAAGTGATACGCAGTTCCCCATTACTTACTTCGACAGGAACGGACTCAATGTAGGCCTTGCGAAACCCGCCCGCCTTCACCCAGATATCAAAGTCCTTGAATTCTTTACCTTGGACATTGAACGAAAACAGGCGCTGGCCAGCTTGGGTAATCCCCTGAAATGTCTCCGCAAAGTAGAGTTTAACAAGGTAGTCCCCATTGGGGATTTTTCGGGAGAAGGCCGTCATTCCCCAATGTTCTCCAAGGTATAACCCGGGATCTTTGGTTCCCGTAACGGGGAGAGTGGCTCCCCGATTTCCGGGGGGAGCATTGGGCGGGGTGGGGCGAAACGGGGTATCCTTCCGGTCTGGCCGGGTGTTCCCCGGGCTGGCAGGTGTCCCAGGCATTCGGCTTTTCCAGGCAGTCTCGCCTGTTTTTTTGTCAAGAGCCACCACCAGGGCCTCCGGGCCCCCCGGGGTACAGACCAAAAGGTCCCCATCAATGAGAGGAGATTCCCGGTAGCTCCACATGGGAGGAACTCCGCCAAAATCGGTTGTCAAGCTCCTTCGCCACAGGATCTTTCCCATTTCGAGGCCAAGGCAAGCCACGGTTCCGCCCATCCCGATGACATAAAGCCGGTCGTTTTCAACCGTCGGAGTGCCGCCAGGGCCTTCCCTGGATTGGTGCATTCTTTGTTGAACGGCATCTCCCAGCACGGTCGCCCAGACTTCTTTGCCATCGCCCTCGGATAGGGCCCAAACGATTTCCTTGCCATCCCGATGGCTCATCCCCAGGATCAGGCCTTTGGCGATAGCAGGGGCACTGTCCCCTCCCCCAAGGCCTTTGATTTGCCAAGCAAGATTGGGGCCTTGAGTCGGCCATACCTGAAGGAGCCCCTTCTCTTTGGAAATTGCGTCCCGGTTGGGCCCCTGCCATTGGGGCCAATCGTCAGCCTTGGCGGGGGATAAAGCGATCACCAAACCAAACACCATCGTTCCTAGGGCGAAGGCCAGGGTGGTCACCCAGGATCGATTGGGTTTCACGAATGAAATGGAATAAGCCATGGCTGGAAACTCCCAAAAATCAGGGTCGAACGCCGGTGGAGCCGTAGCCCCATTGTCTCTCTTAAATTAGGCACCTAAACCCCCGTCAATGGGGGAAAAAAGATTTTCCCCATTTTCTTTTGTAACCCGGGGAAACCAGCCTTTTATTTTGCTAGCATTAGGTTTCATTTTAGGGGTATTCCCGTTGGTTCCCACCATAAGGTTCAAGCTACGGTTTATCAATCGTTTCAGGGCCCTCCCCCAACAGCCACCCATTTTTTAAACTGACATTGTTCAGGTAAATGGGCTGATGAGTTGGGCATGGGTATATGAAAAAGATTTTGCTGGTCCTGTTCCTTGCCGTTGCCCCTATCTCCCAGGCCGCGGATCGACCTCTTTCCCTTCATCCGGGAAACCCCCACTATTTCCTTTTTCGGGGCAAACCGACCCCGCTTATTACCTCTGCCGAACATTATGGTGCCGTTCTCAATCTGGATTTTGATTTCACAAAGTATCTTGACGAACTCCAATCGCACGGGTTTAACCTGACCAGGGTGTTCACCGGAGTTTATTGCGAAGACTCCCACTCTTTTGGTATCGCCCGCAATACCTTGGCACCCAAAGAAGGGAAATTGATTTGTCCTTGGCCGCGTTCGGAAAAACCAGGCTATTTCGGCGGAGGGAACAAATTCGATCTGGATCGCTTTGATGAAGGGTATTTCACCCGGCTGAAGGAGTTCCTTGCCAAGGCAAGTCAACGGGGAATCGTCGTCGAACTTGTGCTTTTTTGCCCTTTCTACGAGGATTCCATGTGGAATCTCAGTCCCATGAATGGGAGGAACAACATCAATGGGTTTGGTGCGCTTTCACGCCTTTCGGTTTATGATTTCAAAAAAAACGGCAAACTCCAGGCGCTTCAGGAATCCCTGGTGAAAAAACTGGCTGAAGAGTTGAATTCATTCGACAACCTGTACTTTGAAATATGCAATGAGCCTTATTTCGGTGGGGTGACAGGGGAATGGCAATCGCGAATCGTGGATGTGCTGGTGGAAGCCGGGAAAACCCTGCCAAACAAACACCTGATCGCCCAGAATATCGCCAATGGATCGAAAAAGGTTGTGAAACCCCATCCCGCCGTATCCATTTTCAACTTTCATTACACCAGCCCTCCTACCGCCGTGAAGGAAAACTATGCCCTCAACAAAGTCATTGGCGAGAATGAAACCGGATTCAAGGGGACAGGGGACACGCACTACCGGATGGAAGCTTGGGAATTTCTTTTGGCGGGGGGTGGGCTCTACAACCACCTCGACTACTCCTTTGCGGCCGGTTATGAAAAGGGCAACTTCCCTTATCCGGCCAAATCCCCGGGTGGAGGCAACCTCGAATTCCGGAAGCAGATCGCCTTTCTCAAGCGTTTCCTGGAAGGGTTTGATCTCCTTTCCATGAAACCCGATGAAACCCTGATAATTGGGGGATTGACCGGAAAAACCAGGGCGATGGGGCTCAGTGATAAGACCAGGCAGTATGCCTTCTATTTTTTCAACGGCCCCAAGGTGAGGCCCTTGGTTGCCTTACCGAAAGGAAGGTACAAGGTGGAATGGTTTAGCCCGCTGACCGGAAAAATGTTGAAGGCCGAATCGGTTTCCGCCGTAGGACCCCCGATCGAACTGGTATCGCCCCCGTTTGACCCGGATCTGGTTCTCCGGATCAGGGCAATTGGCACGGACGAAACAAAATAGCCCAAGACGGCGGAAAATTAGGCCTGAGCTTTTGACCAACAATAAGAGCATGGGGACATTCTTTGTATGCGTTCACGGGTTTTAGTGCTAAACGGGTATAGGAATAGTAGCCAGGGTCCCGATTTTCTCAACCCTGTAGTGGGATGAGTCGAGGTGAGGGAAGCTTTTTCCTGAAGGATTCGATGCAAGACCTGATGTATTC
>SYLG01000014.1 GCA_005808665.1 Planctomycetia bacterium
CCTCAAGCAACCCCCGCTCCTCACCACTCAACCGGACTATGTAAATTTTCCGCATGGTACCAACCCTCCTTGGTTGGTACTTATACTATGTGCCTTGCAGCTGAATACTATCCTAATCCCTTTGAGTGGCAGGGCACTAGGGCCGCACTTTGGACTATGGTGGACCCCTGAAACTGGACAGTCAGGTAAGCAATCCTTTCCTAATAAAGGGAGGGTTTTGTCCAGGGTATCAGGGAGCGGTAATACGACACATGGTTCAAGGCCAGGGTTGCCTTGGAGGCCATTCGTGAAAAGAAGACGACCAATCAATTAGCAAGCCAATTTGGGTTTCATCCGGCTCTATTGAAAAGGTGGCGGAAGTAAGTATTGGCAGGAGCGTACCGGGCGTTTGTGACTGGAGATGGTAGGCCAAACACGAGAAGGAAAACCGGGAATGAACCGGAGGACAAGGACAATTTGAACATAAAGGCTCACGGGTTTTTGAGATTTTGGCTGCCACGGTTGGGTCTTTGCACCGACCCCGGTTGGGGGATTCCCTCCCATTCCAAATCCGAAGCCCCCTTCCCGGCGTAAGATCAAGGTGGATCACCTTTTCGAACGAAAACCAAAGGGTAATGGGTTGCAAACCCGCATTTTGGGATCAATTGTGGCCAGTTTTCCTCGAGGTTCATCGTGAAACCTTGCAATTTTTACACCAACAAGGTCCTCAAATCGACCGTAAAAACAAATGGCTTGATGGGTTATCAAGAGTCGACTGGTTTGAGGGAATCCGGTTGGAGCAAGAATTCAGGGATTCTTGAACCTAACCAAAGGGTTAGCGGTTTCGGCCCAAATAGCCGAATTTGTAGCGAAGGTAGTAATCGCTTACCCAGTCGGGAAGGACAAGGTCATTCAGGGCGAAGAGATAGCGCACAAATCCCGGTACCATGGCCTCTTTTTTTCGTTTTCGAATCAGCTCAAGGATTTTTTTTACGCAGGTTTCTACCGGCCAAAGCCGCAAGGGGGGAACCGGAGGTTTTTCGTGTACCAAGCCGTTCCCTTGCAGAACCGAATACCTAAGGGGTGTATCCACAAATCCCGGACTGAAAACACCAACATGGACGCCCTCACGGAGCATTTCGATTCTCAAGGCATCATAGAGGCCCTGAAGGGCAAACTTGCTGGACCCATAAACCGAATATTCCGGTGTAGCTTGGCGACCTGTGAGGCTGCTTACCGCTACCAGGGAACCTTTCCTTTCCCTGATATGGGGTAATGCTGCTTTGGTAACATGAACGGTTCCCATGTAATTGACTTCCATGATTCGGCGAATGGTATCGGTTGTGGTTTCCACAAAGGGTGCCTTGAGGGAGATTCCCGCAGCAGCGACCAAAATATCCAAGCCCCCTGTTTTACTGACTAGTTGAGCGACATTTTCCTGAATGGCGTTTTCGTCGGTAACATCAGCGACCAGGACAAGTCCCTTTCCCCCCATTTGGGAGGCAACCGATTCCAATGCGTCTTGTCGGCGGGCCAATAAGCCCACTGTTGCTCCTTGTTCGGCCATGGCCAAAGCCGTGGCCTTGCCAATGCCAGAGGAGGCTCCTGTTATGAGAGCCACTTTTCCAGAAAGATTGCCCATTACCGATTTCAAACCCTCAATGCCAATGGGTCAAACCATTCGCCAGGCCCCAATGGTCAGACTTTGTTGTCCCGAATCCAATTTAGGCTTTTTTCCAGCCCTTCGGGTATGGTTACCTTTCTGCGCCACCCCAATTTTTCCGCTGCTTTTGCTGTACTAAAGGTACAAGGGCGGAGCATCAGTCGAACCGCATAGCGTGTCAGGATGGGTGGGTTCGGGTAGGATGTCAGGCGACCAGCAAATTCCACGGTTGAAGCCAAGCTCCAAACAAACCACTCCGGGAGGAAAATCGTTCGTCCTTTGCCCCCTATCATTTTACCCAAAAGGTCCGCAAACTCCCTGGCCCTGATTTCACCTTCGCTCGACAGGTGAAAAGCTTCCCCGGAAACCCCCGGGGTTTGGCCCGCCAAGACGATTCCTTCGGCAACATCGCCAGCATAAATAATGTTGATCAGGTTTTCCCCATCGCCGATAAGGGGGGTGTAAATGCGTTGGAAAGCCCGGATCAACCGGGGAAGTGTGTACCGATCCCTTGGCCCCAAAATCCAACTGGGTCGGAGTATGACATACTCACCCGGGTAGTCCTTCCAAAGCATTTCTGATTCGGCTTTGGCCCTTGCATAGTAGTCAAACCAAACAGGCCAACGACCAAGCGTTTCGTTTTCCAGAATCGTGGTCAACCCTTTGGGTGGGTGGCCATAAACGGTTATGGAACTTACATGGGCTACACGGCCAACCGCAACCCTGGCGCAGGCATCCCGCAGTTTTCTGGTAACGCCAACCACCTGTTCCTCAAATAGTTTCCAAGGGCCCCAATCGCCGACCCTTGAAGCACAATGATAAACCTGATCCGCCCCACTAATTGCTTTGGCCAAGTCGTCGGCATTATCAAATCCACAAGGGGAAATGGCAACTCCCAATGATTGCAGGAATCGAGCGTCGCTTCCAGGCCTTGTTATTGCCGTAACCTGATGCCCTTGACCAACAAGGCATTCCACGACATGGCTTCCCACCATGCCTGTCCCACCGGTTACAACACAACGAGTGCTCATTTTTCCTTTCAGATCAACCCAATCCCGGCCAATGGCTAAAGACAGGCCTGCGTTACCCACAAATATGGGAAACTTCCATCTCAAGTAAGTCTAGGGAAAGCTATCGCCAGAATGGATTACACATTTAAGCAAATATGCAAATTGGGAAGATTAGGCAGCTTTTGATTGGGTCTTTGCCTTGGGGGGGTGATTGGTTTTCAAGGCCGCCAATTCATCCGCTTTGGCTTGGGCTTGATCAATCCCGTTTTGAATGGAGTTGGCAAACACCCCGAGATCCCCTTCCGCAAGGTTTGCCGGGATCGGAATCGGTTCCCCAATCACAAAAACAACTTTACTAAAAGGCAACGGCAAGGCAAACCTGTCCCAACTTTTCAACCGTTTGGCGTTGGAATAGCCGACTGCAAAGGGAACTACCGATCTCTGGGTAATAGAGGCTATGGCTGCAACCCCTTCCTGGCACTTTCTCCGGGGGCCTTTGGGACCATCCGGGGTAATTGCCAGATGGTATTGCCTGGCTTTGGCGACCATTCCTTTGATAGCAGGGACTCCACCCCGGGTGCTTGACCCGCGAACAGTTTGAAAACCAAGCCACTCCACGGCTCGGGCTATTAACTGGCCGTCTGCATGGCGGCTAATGAGGACCGCAATATCCAAATTCCTCATCCGATAAGCGGGTACCAAAATGTTTTCATGCCAAAATGCGTAGATATAACGGTTTGGGCCTATGAGCTTGGCATTCCATCTCGGTTCAAGTCCCGGGGAAAGTGGCTCAAATTGGTAACGCAATGTCCAGTTCCAAACCCGAATCAAAAGGGACACCCCCAAAGCGAGTGCCTCAATCAGGACAGGGTTGCGGATTTTCACGATTCATATTCCGGAATGGGGGGTATTCCCCAAAGTGATCATGCCAAATCCAGGGCCTTTGGATCAAGAGACGACAGGGTTTTTCTCGCTAGAAGGTCTGGGTATGGCCTTTCAGGCAAGTGGCCAAGTGCCATGAAAAACTTCTGTGGCAGGTCCGGTCATAAAAACATGGTTTGTGGATTCCTCCCATTCCAATTGCAAATCGCCTCCCTGAAGGTGGCCGATGACCCGCCGGTCAAGTCGCCCGGTAAGGACTCCGGCAACCAAAACAGCACATGCTCCGGTGCCGCAAGCAAGGGTTTCGCCGGAACCTCGCTCCCAAACCCGCATGGTGAACTCTCCCCGGTTATCTACCCGGACAAATTCGACATTCGTTCGTTTAGGAAAAAAGGGATGGGTTTCCACTTGGGGGCCGATTCCAAAAACCAAACTGGTTTCAATTGCATTTACAAAAGTTACCGCATGCGGATTTCCCATTGAAACGCAGGTGAATCTGAGGATTTGGGAACCCAGGATAATTTCGGCTTCTTTAGGGGGTGAACCGGGCAAAGTAGTCGGGATCAAAGCGGCCTCGAGAATCGGTTCCCCCATGTCCACCCGGACTTGGGATACTTTTCCTCCAACGATTTCCAAATCCAGTACCAATACCCCTCGGCCGGTTTCAATGGTGAGGCGGTTTTTTGGGGAAATGCCTTGGTCATGGACGAGTTTGGCGACACACCGAATTCCATTGCCGCACATTTCCGATTTGCTGCCATCCGCATTGAACATGCGCATCCTGGCATCGGCAATTTCAGAAGGGCAAACAAGGATAAGGCCGTCTCCCCCAACCCCGAAATGGCGGTCCGCCACCAATTTGGCCAAACCAACCGGATCAGATGGGGTGGGTTGGCGAAAACAATCGACATAGACATAATCATTTCCCAATCCGTGCATTTTTATGAATTTGAGCATGGTAATCGTCCGGATAAATCCAAAAGGCGGAAAATCAACAGGGTCATTATGTCAGATCGTTTTTTCAATTACCAACCAAGGTGGGCCTTGAGTTCCATGAGCCCCCCTTCCATTGCTTCCAGCTCGGTTTCATAGACATTGCCTTTTTGGATTTGCTTGCCGTTGATTGAGTCCATGATTTTATTGCTGAACTTGCCATCCGCAGGCAGGACGCCAATAACCCAGAGAAATTGTCCCCCCTGGTACAAAAGCCAGGACTTGCCATTGGCACTTGGTTTGATCTCGGCATTTCTTTTGGAAAGCCAATGGGGTGGGGTCATTTTCGGAATTCTCCTTCAAGGTATTTATATCAAGGCAACGCCATGGCGCAAACGCATTGGGACTAACGGCCAGGGCGTTTTTCGGTCAAGCTGTGGATGGCTTTTACCAAAATCGAAATCGCATGATCCACATCGGTTTCATTTGTTGCTTTCCCCAAAGACAGGCGGATCGAGCCCAAGCTCCATTCCCATGGGTACCTAAGGGCACAAAGCACTTCCGAAGGACGATCCATCCCTGCATGACAAGCCGAACCTGTGGACGCCTGGAGGTCGGTAGCGGCAGCCAGGATTTCCCCTCCCCGGAGGTGGCGAACGCAAAAATGGAGTGTGTTGGGTAGAGTCCTTTCAGGGTCAGAAGTCCGCCTAATCCGTTGTCCCAGGATACTGGAAAGTCCTTGCCAAAGGCGCTCCCGAAGGGTTTTCATCCTGGATGCAACCTTCTCGAGATTTTGAATCGCTGCCTCTGCGGCATGGGCCATCCCCATGGCAAAGGCAACATTTTCTGTTCCCGACCGTAAACCTTTTTCCTGACCTCCCCCGAATTGGATCGGTTTCAGGGGAACCCCGTGTCGTATCCAAAGGGCACCCACTCCTTTGGGGGCGTAGAACTTGTGACCAGTCAGGGATAATAGGTCGACCCCCATTGCCTTGATATTGAGTGGAATCTTTCCAAGGGTTTGGGCGGCATCCGTGTGGAACAAAATGCCCCGTGGATTCAAGACTTTTGCAATCGCTTCAATGGGTTGAATCGCACCAATCTCGTTATTGGCGTGAATGATGCTGACAAGCACCGTGTCTTTCCGGAGGGCTTTCTCCACACTTTGGGGAGTGACAAAACCTGCAGCATCGACTTTCAAAATGGTAAGTCGGAAACCAAGCCGTTTAAGGAAAAGAGAGGTTTGTTTCGTGGCGGGGTGTTCGATGGCACTAATAATCATGTGGCCAGGGTAACCAAAAAAGCGCTTGAGCGTGGATTGCCCGTGAAGTTTGGGAAGGAAGGTTCCCAAAATGGCCAGGTTGTTGGCTTCGGTACCACAGCCCGTGAAAATGATGGAACCATGCAAACCGCCAAGGGAAGCATTCAATTGGGTCCGGGCATCGTTAAGGGCGTTTGAAGCTGCTTTGCCTAATAGGTAGTCGCTTGAAGGGTTGCCAAACCCCTGTCCCAGCCAAGGTAGCATGATTTCAAGAACAGCTTGATCCACCGGTGTGGTTGCATTGTAGTCCAGGTAGGGCATAAGAATGGCCCGTTAGGCCGAGATGACAAAAACAGAGGGAAGAAAAAAATCAGGGCCCCCGAAATCGGGGGCCCCAAAAAATGCCAACGAATTACTTGGCGGGCAGGATTTTCTTGAGCTCGGCAACGATTTTTTCAACATCGCCCTCTTTCATTTCACCCTTTTTGAAAGCCAGGTTGGTCTTCACATTGCGTTTGTTGTAAAAGACAACGGTAATTTCCGCATCTTTGGCAATATTGTAACCTTTAGGCCCTGCGGGTCCATCGACCGTAAGGACGGTTTCCTTGATGTTTTCCTTTTTCGCCAAATCTTTCAGTTTCTTTTCGAAACCTTCTTCATCATTCAAAAATACCACAAAACTGCCCATGGAGCAGTCCGAATTTTTTCCAGTGGCTTCATCAATTTTCTTGACCAAACTGGTCAAGTTGTCGGAGATCTCGCGAGCGAAGATCATCGCAACAGGATTGCCGCCGTTTTTTCAGACTAGGCAACGCTTCTGGCCTTCATCAGGACCAGTAGCATGCAAGGGGTTAAATGCCCCGGGGCTTTTGCCCACTTGAGGCCCGGACTTGAGCGCACTATCAGCCAGTCCAGCACCTACAAATAGGGCAAGAGCTGCTGCGCCCAAAAGTAAACGGGAACGCATTGGTTGAATCCTCCTTATTGTGACCCCATTGGCCACACTAATAAGATTACCAAGAACGCTTCAAGGGGCAACCCGGAAGGGGATATTCTTCATGGGACAAAGGTTCGTAATCAAACGGCTGGGGTATCCCAATTCAACCAATCCGATTTTGAACCCCGTAAAGGATCCAACCAATTGGGTTCAATACATGCGGTTGAGGGTTGGGAAAAAAGAACCCATTGCAAATGGAAAGAATCTAATAAAAAAGGCCCTTATCGTCCGAAAGAGAAACCAAAAAACGGATTGGTCAAGAAAAGAAGCTTTTGACGGCAGGATCACAAAAGTCGTAAACGATTGATAATAATGAATTTACAGGAATTTTCTTGGCAAAACAGAAAATCAGCTGTCTACTATACCCAATGCAAGCAGGGACAGCTGGCATTGAACTTGGTCCAAAAATGTCCAGTTTCCAAGGGAAAGGAATCCCATGTCGAATATTCTTCCGTTTCCGTCCTCCTCTGTAAAAATTGGCGTGTACGGCCCTGACCGTTACAACAACGACCCCAAACATGGCTGCGGCCTGTGGGGGGCCGGGATCAATGCGGCTATCATCCACGCCGAAGCCGAGCCGGTCCGATTGGAGACGGGCCCTGCAACATGGTCCAAGTTTTTCAGGGAAGTAGGGGGCATTGTAATCACCGGACACGAAAAACAGGGAAAGTCCAACCCCGCCGAAATGGAGGAGCTTTGCCATTTTGTCCGAAAGAACAAGATCCCTGTTTTTGCCGTGGATCAAGGGATGCACATGCTTAACACTTCCGGAGGCGGTAACCTGATTCAGGATTACATTCGTGAAGCCCCGGAGGCCCTCCAGCATCGCCATCCTCCTGAAAAGGGCCAAAGACATTCCTTGGCAATCGTTCCGGGCAGCATTGTTCAAATCCTTTATGGAGAAGGCGAAGTGATCGTAAACAGCGAACATCGTCGTTCCGTAAACCGGCTTGCCAAAGGATTTCGGGCAACAGCCCATGCCTTGGACGGAATGATTGAAGCCTATGAATCGGAAATTGCCAACTGGTATGTCATGGGAATTCAGTGGCAGCCGGCCTGCAGCATGTCCTCCGGTTTGGACATTCAACTCTTTCGGTCGCTGATCGAAGCTTCCAAAAAATCCCTGCTTGCCAAGTCAATGACCAAGCGTGTGGTCAAAGCGGCCTAAAACAAGTTGGTTTGGTCTGGGGCAAATCGGCCTCAGGCGATGGAAATGGCCTGGAATTCCGAATCATTCCATAAAAGGTTAAGGCAAACCCTATTGGTTTGCCTTTTTAATTCTGATACTTTGAACGATTTCTTTGGCGAGTTCATTGGGAATGGGAATGGTGAGGTGGTATTGCTCAATTTTCCATTTTCCTTCCACTTTCCTTAGCACACCTGATCCACGGCAGGTGCCATAGCCGTTTTCTGCTTTGCCATCCCCGGGAATGTGGTTGAGTATTTCATCAAAGGAGGCATGATTCCCATCACGGGAAACAAGGATATGTCGATCCTTTTTTTCGTAATTCCAACCTTTTCCCTTGTCGAAATAGGGTTTTGCAAACTGTTTGAATTCTGTTACATTCCACCGTTCTTTGGCGTCGGTTCCCAAAAAAATTGCATCTTCCGAAAAACAGGAAAAATAATCAGCAAATCGGGCCTTGGCAGCAGCCAAATGAAAACGATCCAGGAGTTCGTTGGCTTCGGTAAATTCCGGTTTGGCCTTGGGTGGATCCATCGACTTGGCGATTGGCCCGGAAAGGAAAAAAAAAGCCAGAATCAGGAGCCGATAGAAATTCATGGGAATACCCCCCAAGCAATATGTTTTTAGGGTAAAGTAGGAAAGAATTCTTGAAACAAAAAGCCGGGCCCAAAGCTTTTTGGGGGCTATTTTGGATTTGGGATTACTGCCCTGAATTCGGTTAGCCAATCGCTTAGAATGGCATCCCCAATCTTCTTAGAGGCTTTGAGTTGGTTTAGGGGTTTGCCCCAATAGAAAGTGAAAACGCCTTCCAGGTCAGCTTGATTGCCTTTCAGGAAATGAGCAAGGCCTTTTGCGGAACATTCCAGGGCAAATGTTTCCTCCAGGACAATCGGTTTCCCCATTCTGAACCCAAGGATGGTTTGCCTGGCCTCGTCCATTTTGCCTTGTTTGGGGTAAAGGTGCATGGAAATGAAATCGAGGTTTTGGCAGCATTTTTCGGGTATAAACCCAGAGGTTAGTCCGGGTCGGTCTAGGCTCCAATCCACCAGACCAACTGTTATCAGGTGTTTGGTATCCTCAGAGCGGATCACTTTGACAAGGTGATCTATCCAGGCCTTGGCGATTTCAAACCGCGGCCGATTGGCTTGATCCAGGGTAATATGCTGGACAAAATGTTTCCCTCCAAAGGGGGGGCCAAGCCAATCGCCTGCCGGGCGTTTCCCCCCAGTGACGACAGGTTCGTTCATAAGGTCAAGGCAGAAAACGGTTGGGTCGTCCCTGATTTCCCGGGCGATGGCTTTCCAAAAAGTAGCTTGAGCGTCCCAACGGCCTTTTTCATCGAGTGCGTCAAACCATTTGGGAACATCCTTTTTGTGATAACAACCCAAACCAGTAAGGTTGAGCCGGATGCCTGTTTGGTTTCCGAGTTGGCAAAGGAGTCGGAGTTGTGTTAAAGAAGCCTTGTTTGGGGTCTTGGGTCCATCCAGGAATTTACCTAATTGAAGATGGATTCGGGCAGCATTGGCTCCAAGGGCCTTCATTTCCGCGAAATCCCCTTGAACTCGGGCCCAATCGCGATCCCAATAGTCCTCTAATAATAGGCCATCATCATCGTGGTCGTAATTAAAGCCCCAGGGTTGCCAGGATTTTCCAGCCGTTTCAAACCCCGACTTGTCTTGGGTAACCCGGATGAAATCAAGGGGTTTTTTCGTTGGAATTGGGCCTTGCGCCACCAGGATCATTAATAAAGTTATCACGGGATCCAGTTGGTTTCAGGGCCGATTCGTTGACAAAAGGCCGAAAGGAGCCGTGACGAATCTACCAAATCCTGCAAAGCCACCATTTCGACGGGACTGTGCATATAGCGATTGGGAATGGAAACCAAACCCGTGGCCACGCCTTCGCGGGCCAGTTGAATGGCATTGGCGTCGGTCCCCGTTGCTTTGGGGACACCCCGCAATTGATTGGGAATATTGTTTTCTGTGGCAGATAGAACAAGGTTTTCAAACACCCGCGGGTTAATGTTTGCACCCCGGAAAATCACAGGTCCTGCCCCCAGCTTTATCTCGCCGACCTGTTTTTTTTCAGCCCCAGGGGTGTCGGTGGCGTGGCAAACATCCACCGCGATTCCCACGGTGGGATTGATTCCATAGGCACTGGTAGCAGCACCCCGGAGGCCGATTTCTTCCTGAACGGTGGAAACCACAAAGAGATCAACATTCAAGGGCTGGTTGTGTAGGAGCCTGAGAGTCTCAAATACTGTCCACACCCCTACCTTGTCATCCATTCCTGGTGCCGAGGCAAACCCGTTTCGCATAGGTCTAAAGCCAAGTTGGGCCATAATGGCATCGCCAATTTGGACGAGGGAATCTGCCTCCTTTTTGTCCTTTACCCCGATGTCAACCCAGAGGTCATGGAATTGGGGGAGTTTGTTTTTTTCATCAGGAGAAAGGAGATGGGGAGCCTTGCGGGAACAAACTCCCGGTATTGGCCCTTTTTGGGTCCACACCGTTAGGAGTTGCCCAAGCAGGATGGGAATGTCCCAGCCGCCAATAGGTTGAACCATTAAAAACCCTTGGTCATCTATGTGCATAACCATCAAACCAAGTTGATCGCAATGCCCGGCTAACATGACTCTTGGGGCCGAACCATCCACCCGGTTGGTTGTTCGGCGAATCGCAATCAGGTTGCCATGCCGATCAGAACGAATCTCATCGGCAAAGGGGTTGGCAAATTGCCGAACGATGTCCTGAACGGGGGATTCAAACCCCGAGGGGCTGGGGGTGCTTAATAAAGCTTTAAAAAACTCAAATGAGGCATCGTGCATGGAGTGGTTGATCCTGGTTCTGAAGCATTGAGGATTAGCCGTTTTTCGGAGTAATTGACATGCCTTTCATTCTATGTTTTGGAAAAAAACTGGGAACAATTCCCCCGAAAAGGGAATTGTTCCCAAGGATGGGAAGGGTAATTCGGATTGACAATTGGGCTTTGTTAGTCGATGATTTGGAAAGGGAAAGGGGATTGGAAACACTCCTTTAAATGAAAAAAATCTTGGCCCATTATGGTCCCGACAGGAACCTCTTGATGAATGGAACATTTTTCCCCAATGCTATCCACCGTTAACAAAAAATCAGGTTATCATTCCAGTCTTTGGTGGTTTGTATTTTGGCCCCTCATTGTATTGTGGATAATTTTTATTCTATTTGTACTTTTTATGGGATCCATCTGCCTCCCAACCCTTCCTGAGCCTATTAAAATACGCGGGCTTTGGGTTAGCCTGGTTTTCGTGGTGGGTGGCTTTTTCCTGATTTTGCTGATCGCAACCTATATCGCACAAACCTTCCAGCGGCCTATCAAACAGATTCATATTTTTTTGGACGAAGCTGAAAACAACCCTTTGGCGGCGATCCCTGAAATCGAAGGACCTGATGCCTTCCACGACCTGATTCGAAGGATTCGCCATATTTATGAACATCGGGCGGATACTATTGGCGAACTCAGGATGGAATTGGGAAAGCTCAAGGCGGTCTTATCGGGCCTTGAGGAAGGTGTATTGGCACTGGATTCCTCCGAAAGGATTGTATTCGCCAATGACAGGGCGGTGGAGCTATTGCAAATTCGCCAGGCGGATCCTCTGGGGGTTCGTATCTGGGAGTTGCTGCGCAATCGATCCCTTCTTGAAGCCTGCAAAAAATCCCAGTTGAGTGGGGAAACGGTTCGTTTGGAATTGCAATGGCCCGGTTCCCCGGAAAGGCAACTGTTGTTCCATGTGGCTGCGGTGGGAGTAGTAGGTGTTCCCGGATCAGAGCAGGGAACGGCGATTATTGGAGTTCATGATGTAAGTGAATTGCGTAGGCTTGAGACTTTGCGCAGAGAATTTGTGGCAAATGTCAGCCACGAACTCAAAACACCCTTGGCAGTAATCAAGGTCTGTGTCGAAACCCTAATGGATGGGGCGAAGGAGGATGAGGAGGCTTGTGGATCGTTCCTGAAACAGATCGAGGAACAGGCTGATCGCCTTCACGCACTTATTATTGACCTGATAGGGTTGGCCCGGGTGGAATCGGGAAATGAGGTCCTGGATTTTCAGGATGTGGATCTTGCCGATTCCATCCGCGATTGTCTCGAAAGGCTCAAACCAAGGGCCATGGCCAAAAACCAGCACCTTTCAAGCGAGTTTCTTACCCAAAAAGGCATGGGGATTGTATGGGCTGATCCCGAATCGATCCGCCAAATCCTGGACAATCTGGTGGACAACGCCATCAAATACACCCCGGCCGGAGGAGAGGTACTGGTTAGCCTTTCCACCGAGGGAATGAGAAATCGGCTGGCGGTTAAGGACAATGGAATGGGGATTCCCCTGGAGGATTTGCCCCGCATTTTCGAAAGGTTTTATCGGGTTGACCGTGCCCGTTCCAGGGAAATGGGGGGTACAGGGCTTGGCCTTAGCATAGTTAAACATTTGGTTCAAGCGATGCATGGTTCGGTTGAGGCCCAAAGTGAACCTGGTAGGGGGTCGATTTTTGTAGTGCGCTTTCCCCTGGTGAATCCGTCAGGGAAAATGTTACATGGACGATAATTTGCATTTGGGATTGCCCAACACTTTGGGTATTTTACACCGCAATGGTTTCAAAGATGGTAGCATTAATAACACCCCCCATGGTGTTGGTCCCCAAATAACGAAACCCTTAGCCTTTGTTGGCAATCCATTTTGCCTTAACCCGGAATTAACATGACTTGGCGCCTGATTCCCTGGTTTTCGCTTATCGTCCTTTTAGGTTGCATCTCCCTTTGTGATGCCCAAAACCCTGCTAATGCTTCGAAGAAGACCAAACCCCAGGGACTTCCCAAGGGGGTGATCGGATTGGGAGGCCATAAGGATGTCGTTTATAGTGCCTCCATGGATCCAGGAGGCCTTACCTCGGTTACGGCTAGCCTGGACAAAACCCTTAGGGTTTGGGAAATGTCCAGCGGACAAATGGTCCGGGAATTGGGTGGCCCCACCGGGCACCAAGGGATGATCCTTTCGGTCGACATTAGCCCGGACGGAAAATGGATTGCTTCCGGGGGGATGGACCAAACATTGCGCATTTGGGATAATCCGCGGCTTGAATCGACGACCCTTCTCAAGTCCCCCGAAGGAATCATTGCCCAATTGCCAGGGGACCAACCCAATTTCAAAATTCTCGTGGGGTCCAAGGGTGATTTGTACAGGCAAACAGACAAAATAGCCGATAAACCAGTCCCCCTGGCACCGGATCAAAGTCTCCCACCCATTCTGGGAAAGGTGACCAGTTCTGTCCGGATGGCATCGGGTATGTTGGCATTTGCCACCAACAAAGGTGAAATTGCGGTCGCCGATGCCAAGGGAAAATGGCAACGGATATGGCAAGCCCATGAAGGCCCTATTTCCCTATTGGAACCGGGATGGGACGGCCTAGCAAGTGCCGGAGTTGGACCCATCATAAAAAGTTGGCGGATGGATGCAACGCAAAACAAAGCGTGGCCTTTGACACCTCCCGGAGCACGGATTTTTGCCGGGGAATCGGACAAAGTTTTGGTCGGCCCAGCCGCTGGGGTTCAGGATGAATTTCGTTGGTTCAAGGTTCCAACGGGGGAAAAAATTACAGACCTTGCCGGGGTAACCGATGGGGTCCTTGCCACCGGGGGCAACGGCCCGGAAGGCCCCCTTGCCCTTGTTGCAAACAAGGACAACCTTTGGCATGGTTGGTCGGGCCTTGTGAAACAACCCAAACTATCGGTCTTGGCTCCGGGGATTCTCAACGGGATGGCAATCCTTCCTGGAGGCAGGATTGCCCTTTCGGTAGAGGGCCAGGGAATCCAGCATTGGCAACCTCCGGTGGGGGAGGCCCCCAAACCCATTGTCATTGCGGGGGGCTTCCAGAAGGTGGATGTCGTCCATCAAGGTCGAAGGTTGATTGCCCACGGACCCGGGCCAAAATTACGATTGATTGACCCCCCATCAGGTCGAATCGATCGGGAAATCAATGGACCACCCGGGTTGACGGCGATTGCCGTTTCGCCCGATGGAGGTGATTTTTTCGCAGGCCTTTCCGATGGCAGGATTGTGTGGCATCGTCGGGCCACAGGGGATATTTGGCAACCCGGATTTAGCGTTCATGATGGGCCTGTTCAGGGGGTCGCCTGGCTTTCGACCGGCCAGCTTGTGTCTTGGGATAAATTGGGCTGGGTAAAGGTTTGGAAAGCTCCCTGGGACCATGGTTTCAAAGCCGGGGACAAGGCCGACAAATTCGTTTACAAGGAGCTGCCCGAAGCCCGCGGGGGCCAAGTCCTTGGTTTGTTGGAGGTTGAAGGAAACATTGTGGTGCTAAGGGAAGGGGGCTCCCTGGAGGCCCTTCGCATTCGGGAGGGCAAGCGGGCTCCCCTGGTAGGCCCACCCGGTTTAGTGGCCCGATCCATGACAATTCAAGGTCGGCGTGTACTCCTGGTTGATGCAAAGGGAAAGGGGTCGTCCAAAGAGGACATCACCCTTGTCGGGAATTGGACCCCAATCACCGGAACCTTGCCCGATGCGGTCCTTGGGCCTTTGGAATCGGGGCACCCTGAACGGTTTGCCCTTACCAGAACCTTGCCCAGTGGGCAGTTTGTGGATGTCTATGACTTAAAAAGCAAAGCCATAGTTGGGCGAATGGGACCCTTCCGAGACCTCCGGGCCGCTTTGGTACACCCTTCGGGTATCCAGTTGTTGGCCATTTCAACCGTGGGAATTCAGGCGTATCCCTTGGGTTTCGAGCAGGTCCTTCCGCCCGAAATAGTAAAGGGGAATGCACCACCTTTGGGAATGCTTAGAACTGTTTCCCGGGATGGAGTCCGGCAAGCCTGGGTTCAGGGGCGATCCCTTTATGTATCCGAGGTTCGTTCCGAGGTTCCGCCGGTAAACAAACCGCTTCAGCAGGAAATTGCCCGGATACGCTTTGACCTTGATAATCGAAATTTGGTCCTTGTAGACACCCAGGGAAGGGCCCATGTCCATGATGCCATTACCGGGGAATTTCTCCAGGGGTCGCCTACCGGCATAAAGGTGACAGATGCGTTTGTTTTTTCGGGAGGGCAGAATTGGCTTTTGGCAACGGACAAAGGACTGGTGCTCGTTCCCCTTTCCCTTGCCCGATGGCTTGCCGCCCCCCCTGGGGTTACAACCATTGAGATTGCCGTGGGGGGAGCCCCTTTGGTTGCCCTTCCTGGGGGGGGGCTAGCGCGGCTTTCCATCAACGATGGGAAACCAGAAATACCATTTGGTTTGGGCAAAAAATGGGGGAGCATCTCGCAATCACGAGTCCAGCAACTCGTCGCAGCTTCCTCGGGAAATGAGGTTTGCCTCTTTCAACCTGATGGAAAGCAGGTGGGGAGTGTAGCGATGGCGGTTCCCGTAAAGCGGATCTTTTTCCATCCCGGACGCACTTGGCTTTGTGTGCAAACAGAGCAACAAGTCCAGGTGTTTGATACTTCGAAATTCCCTCCGGCCCCCATGACGGTGGAGGCCATGCGAAGCCTTGGCCGGGTTAGCCTTTCCAGGGGAGTGGACAATGTGTCTTTTGGCGGTCCACAAAGTAGCTATTTATTGATTCCTGGTGCAACCGGACTATTAACCTGGAAGGTTGCCTCCGACCTTCCAGCCAAATCGATTGGCAATTCCTTCCCTATTGATTCCGTGGCGTTTGATCCCAAGGGCCGATGGGTCGCCACCGGAACCAGGGATGGCAAAGTGAGCCTTTGGGATCCTGAGACGGGTGTCAAAGCCAAAGAGATTGTCCTTGGCACCAAGCCGCATCCCTTTCAGGTGTATGCCATGGCATTTCGCCCGGATGGTGGAGCCTTGGCCACGGCAGGAATGGACCGGGCCATTCGGATTTATGATCCGTTGACGGGACAACTACAAAGAGAGTTTTTTGCCGCCCCGGAGCCTGTCCCTTTGAATCAGCCCAAATCCAGGCTACCCCTGCCCACATCCTCTCCAGACGGACACCAGGATGCGATATTTACCTTGGCGTGGTCCATGGATGGCAGGTATTTGGCTTCGGCTGGGGCGGATCGAATGATCAAGGTTTGGAGTCCATCGGAGGGGAAACTGCTTTCCACTTTGGCGGATCCCCAACTAAAACCCACCCGTCCGGAAGGCCCCATCCCGGCCCATATGGGTTGGATTCATGCCTTAAGGTATGTGTCTGATGGGACATTGTTAAGTGCGGGGATTGGGCCAAAAGGATTGGGAATCCTCCGCTCGTGGAAGCCCGGACAAATCACGCCGCTGGATCGGTGGGTCGTCCCACAAGGGCCACTTCAAGCCCTTGTCCCAACCCCCAAAGGGGACCAAATCCTAATCGCAACGGGTCATCGGATTCGATTGGGAAATTCGGAAGAAAATCTCTCCCTACTTTCCCCTTGGCCTTTTCCAGCCGAGTGGACCCAAACCCAGGAATCCCTGGTGGTTCCTGAACCAAAAAGGAAAACGCGATGAAATCCTGCCAACTTTCCCGTCGTCAAGGTATTTGCAAACTAACCTTGGCTGCATTGGCTCCATTTGCAATTTCACCAAGCATAAGGGCCTTTTGGGAAAATCCCATTCTCTCCCCAAGGCAAGCCATTACCGATAGTTTGACGCCGTTTATGGATTCTGGCGACCTTTCCGGGCTGGTAGCCGCAACGGGTACATCCAAGGGATTGGACGAGGTGGTTTGCCTTGGAAAGGCGGATTTGGCTTCGGGTCGGCCTATGAATCCCGATACCCTTTTTCGCATCGCCAGTATGACCAAACCCATCACGGCCCTTTCCGTAATGCAGGCAGCCCAAGTCGGGAAACTGAAACCGGGCGACCTTTTGGCAAAACACCTTGGGGAATTTTCAGGTTTAAAAGTCAAAGCCAAAGATAACACGGGGAAGTCAATTGTGGTGGATCTTGAAAAACCGCCTACCTTGGCCCACCTGCTTTCCCACACCTCCGGAATCCCGGCCTATCCGAAATCTTTGGGAGATATTTATGGTACCCGCAAACCAACCCTTGCCGAGGCGGTCAAGGGAGTGGCAGGGGAACCTCTGGATTTTGTCCCGGGAAGCAAGTGGGCCTATTGCAACCCAGGTATAGATACCCTTGGCAGGGTGGTCGAGTTGGCCTTTGGCCAAGGGTTTGTCGATTGTGTTGGGGAACGCATTCTCAAGCCTTTGGGCATGAAAGACACCGTTTTTTTTCCCGCGGTTGAAGCCAGAAAAAAAGCTGCTTTGCTTTACGAGCGTAAAGAGGGAAAACTTTACCCGGTGAAAAGCTGGGCAGAGCCACCCCTTTCCACTCCCCAAGGGGAACTCCATCCCATGCCTGCGGGGGGCTTGTGGTCGACCGCCCCGGATATTGCCAAATTGTGCATTCATTTGCTTGGTTTGGTTAAGGGGTCCCTTAAGGAGGGAATCCTCTCCCCGGCTCTTGCCAAAGAGATGATCCTGGTGAAAACAGGGGACCTTAAGGCAGGTTTCACCGAAGGAATGGGCTTCGGCTATGGGTGGGCGGTTTCCCGCAAAATCAATCCGATGTTTCCCACTCTTAGCGTGGGCACTTTTGGTCACGGCGGGGCCTTTGGGACACAATACTGGATAGACCCTGTCAAGGATCGGTTCACAATCCTCATGATCCAGAGGGTTGGCCTGGCCAATAGCGATGCTTCCCCTATGCGGGTAGCACTTCACAAGGCGGTGGGTTAGTGCAACCGGATACGATCCAAATTGCGGAGGACCAGCGTTTCGAGGTTCGGGATTCAACCATTGTGGGAGCGGGGAAGGGGCTTTTTGCAAGAATCGAACTGACTGGCGGGGCTAGATTGGAAGTTTTTGGGCCTAGAATTGTTGCCGATTCGCTTGAGGACCGGTGTACCTCGTTTGCGGACACCCACAAGTTTCGCCTTGGAAATCTATTGATAGTGCCCTTTGGTTTGGCCGGGATGGCCAACCATTCCAATAATCCGAATTTGAAAAAATGTATATTGGGTGACCGGGTTTACCTTGAAACCCTCCGTCCCATAGTTGCTGGCGAGGAACTGTTTTTGGCATATGTTCCAAGGGCGAGAATTTATTTTGAGGATGCACCATGAACCCTTTGTTTTGGTTTTATCGGGCCCTTTTGGCATTCGGGGTGTTCTTCAATCCAGGGATTGCGTTGGCTTGGGATTTTCCCTGCCCGAAAGAATTAAAAACAGTTATGGCCACTTACGAGGCGGCCTTGGTTAATAAAGACAAAAATCGTTTGGCAGCGATTTTGACGGAAGATTTCCAAATGATCACAGCCTCCGGCCGCATTTTGGACAAAAAGGCCTTATTGGCAAATCTTGACAATAAGGACACGGTTTACCATTCCTTTGTTTCATCAGGTGTGAGGTATCAGAGATTTGGGGACACAGTGATTGAAACCGGTCAAGTGAAATCCAACGGGATTCGGCGGGGCAAGCCGATTGCCGAAAAATCTCTTTACACCGATATTTGGATTCTAAAGGATGGGGCTTGGAGGCTGGCGTTAGAGCATTCCTGCTTTACCCAATCCCCATAATCCGATCAATCCGATTGATTGGCTCCGGTTTCACCCTATAGTTATGGCTTTGGTAGTCCCTTTCTCAAGGCCAAGGTGGCATTGGGAGGATGTATTGAGTTGGGGAAAGGATTTTCCCGCTTGATGGGGCAGGAGGCTTGGTATGACTGGTGGATTTTTGGTTATCGCCCTTTTGAGTTTGAGGGCCGACGCTTCTGTGCCCCAATTGTACTCTCCCCGGTTTGTCCTCGATCACCAAAATATTGGCCCAACACGGGCCTACGAACCCAAAGCCGGCGATATTATGTTGGCCACCGATGGTTCCCTTTTCTGGCTAATCATGCACAATATCGCATTGACAAGTCACCCAACCCATTCGGGAATAGTGTTCCGGAGAAGCGATGGGACCATGGCGGTGTTGGAGGGGGGGCCCCATGACACTTTATATTGCAGGACCATGGATGCTTTGCCCCATTTGGACAGCTATGCCGCAAAGGGGCGCGTCTGGATAAGGCGTAGGGCCAACCCCTTAACCGAGGAGCAGTCTGCAGATCTTACTGCCTGGGCTGAGGCTCAGGATGGCAAGTTATTTGCGATACAGCGTTTGGGGTGGCAACTTTGCCCGCTTAGGACCCGCGGACTTTTAACGCGGTACATTGGTAAACCCTCGGGCAATACAAGGCAGTCTTTTTTCTGCTCGGAATTGGTGGTCGAGAGTATGGTTGCCGCCGGATTGATAGATGCAAAGACGGCCCGTCCTTCGGCGACATACCCAAGAGACCTGTTTTTTGACCGGTCGATCAATCCCTACATTAACAAGACCTTGAAGCTGGCCCCAGATTGGGATCCGCCTGCCCGATATGAAGGCGTTGGGAATTCCCCAAAAGCTTTGCAACCCGCCTTAAAATAAATCCCGTTGTGGTGTGCCGAGCCGGGAGAATCAGGGGTCGCGAGCTCCCGGGTTCCAAAAAATAATCCCTAACCCTTTCCAAAGCACTCCCGGTAGACCTCCTCATTGAAACCCACCAAAAGGGTGGATCCAACTAATAGGGTAGGGGCCCGGAGGTTACCAGTGGGGCCCATAATCACAGAAGCAATTTCTGCCTTGGTGACACTTTTTTGGTCCAAGTTTAAACGGGTGATTGTTTTGCCTTTGGCCGCCACCAAACTTTGTGCTTTGGCAGCAAGTGCCAGAGCTTCGACAGGGCCCTTACGAACCTTGGAGGCATCTTCGGTGAGGACAATTTCGTGAGCCACGGTCCCAAGGAACCCTTGGGTTTTTTGACAGGTCACTCAGCCACGGCGCAAATAGGCATAGTCAATTCGGGTCATATTGTCCTTCCATAGTTAGAACCTTCCCTTGTAGAATACCGATATTATAAAATCAAGCTCTCCAGAAATAGCTGCCCCCAGGGTTCAATGATGATGCCCTCGCATGATTTGAGCCGCTTTGCCGTAAGTCGCCGGTCCTTTTTGGCGATGTCGGGTTCTCTTTTGCCAATGGGTATTAGGATTAACACCCTTGGGCCCAGGGTTCAGGCTTTTCAACAACCCCTGCCAGGGTCCTTGCCGATAAAGGCCAAGTCCGTGGTATTGTTTTGGCTAAGCGGGGGGCTAAGTCACATAGATTCTTTTGATCCCAAACCCAACGCACCCCTTGAGTTTCGAGGGCCTTTTAAAACCATTTCCACGAAATCGACCTCGATCCAGACGACGGAACACCTTCCCCATTTGGCCGCCATGGCAGACAAATGGTCGGTTATCCGCTCCCTGGGTCACTTCCAGCGGGGGACCGGAGATCATCACGCAGGGTATTATTACAACCTGACGGGACGCCATCCCGATCCAACTTTTCGGGCCTTGTTAAACAATCGAAAACCGTATCCGGAGGATTGGCCTTTTTTTGGATCCGTGATCGACCAACAGCGCAAACGGGTTAGTAGCGTACCGGGCAATATCACCCTTCCGCAAAAGCCCGGTTTTCCTGAATACACCCGTCCTGGCCAATTTGCCGGCCTTTTGGGTGCCATTCAGGATCCCCTTTACCTTTACGGGACTCGTGAGAAACCGCTGGAGTTTCAAGCCCCTGCCGTAACGCTTCACGGGTCCCTGACTCCGGACCGCCTGGATGGACGGAGGTCTTTGGTAGGGGCGTTGGACGGCTTGAAAACGACTTTGGCCAAATCCCTGCCTTGGGCAGCCGAAAACTCGCAAAGGTTCTCCCCGGAAATGATCGAAAAGGCCTATCGTTTCCTGGAACCCACCGCTTTCGCCAGGGCCATGCGAGTTGATGAGGAACCAGCAACGCTTCGTGAACGCTATGGTAACTCCATCAACGGCACGAGTCTGCTTTTGGCAAGGCGGCTTGTCGAAGCCCAAGTTGCGGTTGTCTCGGTCTTTTGGATGGAGGAACCCGCCCTTAATGACCTATGCAAATCCGGGGGCGGTTGGGATACCCATGGCAACAACTTCAATTGCCTGAAGGATCGCCTCCTTCCTGAATTTGATCGTTGCTTTTCCGCCTTCCTTGCTGACCTGTCCGATCGGGGATTGCTCGATTCGACGCTTGTTTTGGTAACCAGTGAAATGGGCCGGCAACCGAAAATTGGTGATCCGAGGTCGGGTGGCACCGTGGGGGCAGGGCGAGACCATTGGACCCATTGCATGTCTGCCGTTCTTGCCGGAGGCGGGATTCAGGGCGGCCGGGTCATCGGAGCCAGTGACAAAACCGGGGCTTATCCCGGTGATCGACCGATCGCTCCCGAGGATATTGTAAAAACCATCTATCACCTGGCGGGAATCCGCAACCCCCATTTCCAAGGTAAGGACGAAAGACCCATCGACCTACTACCTTATGGAGAGGTGATTCCCGAACTTTTGGCATGAGCATTCATTGACAAAACCAGCCGTTTTTTCCCAACCATGGATGCCGGTAATTGCCCTGGTGGTCTGCACAGCAGGTTGGGGAATTTCCTTTAGCCTCATGTTCAGTTGGCAAACGGCGACATTGCCCGATATTCCCTTTGCAGGGTTGGTTTCGGGGCTTACACTCATTGGATTGCGAATGCCCTTGGCACTGTTGTTATTTTCCTTGATGAGGCCAAAGCTGGTTGGATCCCTTCGTCGGAAAGACCTGATTCCCGGAACCATGGTTGGTTTGCCCCTTTGGTTGGGTTTTGTGTTACAACTTTGGGGGTTGGCGTATACCACCCCAGCCATGTCCGCCTTTTTCACCTCCCTTGCCAGCCTTTGGGTCCCGATCCTTTTTTTGGTTATGGGTCGCCGTATTTCTCCTGGGGTTTGGGCGGGTTATGGTGTGGCCTTTTCCGGGTTGGTGGTTCTTGTGGAGGGGGGGTGGCGGTGGGGACCGGGGGAGTTCCTTTCCTTTGGTTGTTCTTTGGTTTTTTCCTTTCAAATCCTCGCTTTGGATCGATTTGGCAAAGGGATGGATGGCAACCGGATTACCCCTATTCTCTTTGGTGTCAATGGTTTGCTTTCCCTGGTTTTGATTGTTGCCCTTTGCTCCTTTGGGGGGACATTTGAAATCTGGCAAGGATGGTTGTGGGAACGGTTAAGCAATGGTTCCACCCTTTGGGAATTGGCACTCATGGTGGTGATTCCCACCCTCATGAGTTATACTCTCATGAACGCCTTTCAGCCCAAACTGAGCGCCGAGCGGGCTGCCATTATCTATTTGTTGGAACCCGTTTTTTCGCTCCTGTTTTCTCTCTGGTTTGGGCACGATATTTTGCATACATCCATGGTTATCGGGGGCGTCCTGATCCTCGTTGGGGTCGCTTGGACGGAGCTGGCCTACAGTCCGGGGGAGACCTCTCAACAAGAAACCGGGTCGAACCTGGTTTGACGGGGATGGATTCCGGCTATTCCCGGGCTATCACCACCGCATCGTCCAAAAAGAATAGATGACTTTCCGGGTTGGTGGCGTTCAGGCGCAATTTTCCCCGGACTTCCACCAATCGCCTAAGGGCGGGGAGGGGTTGATTATCTCCCAATTCCACCCGGATCATGCCCGTAAGGTCAGGCATTTCACACCACCAACAACCGACCGCATTTTCCACCAGGAGGAAGTTTCCTGAATCAATGTTTTCCCCGAATGGTTGGAGGTAGCCTTCAACCGTCAGGTCTGTGCCAGCAAGCGACTTCAGGTAATTGGGAAACTCGGGATCGTGTTTGGGGCTCATTTTTGTTTTTGTAAAGACGATCCATGGAACCTCGGTCCGGACCCCTTTTTGGGGTGGTGCATAGGAGGGCAAGGGAGAGGTGTCTTCCAGGGGTCGTGCGGAACGGTATTTCTGCACCAAGCCCTTGGGAGTATGGTTGCCAGGTTTTGAAGCCTGGTCCTTGCACACAAACCTTAGCTTCATAACCAATGGGTCGCGGACCCCAAATTCGCTAACCGCCCCCTCCAGGATCAGGGCCGCCTGGTGAACATCGCCCAAAGCTGCACAAAGGACCCCCGTTTGGGCCAAAAGCCGTCCATCCGTGGGAAACCAAAGGGCAACTCTTTGAAGGTCGGCGGTGAGGTTGGGACTGAAGGAATTGGCTTTTTCCCATGGCTGTCCTTTTCCCAACGATTCAAAAAGTCCATCCCATGGGGTGGTAAATAACCGGTCTAGCCGGTCTGGGGGCTGGGATATCCTCGAACGAATCAGCCTGGCCATCAATTCCTCGGCGGCCAACCATCGCCCCGGGGCCAATCGTACTGCCTCCACGGAAAGCGCCTGGGCCATGGTCCATTGACCGGTTGCACACCAAGCTTGGCAAAGGTGGCTTGTTAAACGAAAATGCTGGGGATGGGCCCGTTGTGCTCCCTGAAGGACGCCTAAAGCCTCCTCGGGTCTACCTAACCGAAGGAGAACCCCACCCCATTCGGCCAAATCATCCGGTCCCAACGGCCCGGTATCCTTTTTTTGATTGAATCCTTTGGCAATGTTTTCCAATCGGGAACGCATTTCCGTGGGTTTGGAGCCGGGAATGGGGCTTTGGCAACGAAGCAGCTGCCGATGATCCAAAAGCCAACCTTTCCATTGGCAAGGTAGGTCATTCCACGATTCCGACTTTAGATAAATGCCTGCTTGCAGGGGTGAAAAACAGACCAAGCCCATTACTGTCCAAATCCCAAGTATCCTTGGCCAAGAAATACAGGGCATCATTTGGCTCCGATGGGTCCAAATGGAATCAACGGGACGACCAAGTCCGTTGGGTTCACCCACCGGGTAGAGAGATTTTGCCAGCGGTAACAGCGAAACAACATCATCCTTTTGATTATGGACTCAATGCGCCAATACCTCAACCTCATTAAAAACGAATTTAAGCTGGAAAAGGACATTGGCTCAAAGGAATCAAGGGTTTCCAATACCAGATGTTTTGTCCCCGACGAAGAAAAATTTCAAGAACACCAGCAAAAATGGATTATGGTTTGGGACAACCATTGGTAGGAGAAATCAACCATCCTACCTGGATAGGCCGGTCATGCGGCTTAGATCGGTCAAAAGGGTTTTGTTGGGCGCCCTTTTGAAAGCATCGGAATCGTGGAGAACCTCGTCCCAGGCGGTGTAATCGGTCGGTAGATCTTTTCCGGTTATTTTTTCAAGCGATTCCCGGGCAGCATTCCGAAGGGCAACATCCGTTTCCGCTTTGAGGATTGCTAATAGGGTTTCTGTGGATTGGGATTGTCCAAAGGCGGCCAGGGCCCGGGCTGCGGTAATTTTTTCGTCCATTTTGTTCTGTTTTTCCATTTCGGAACCGACAACGGCCGGTTCCCGCAATACCTTGACAATCAGGTCAAGGCCCCGCAGGTCCGTATGTTTGCCAAGGGCGACTATGGCTTGGCACTTGATATTCGTTGCGATTTCAGGATTGAATGTACCCGCCCGGTAATAGGCTTCTTTAAGAGCTTCGACGGCCCGGTCATCCAGGAAATTTCCAAGGGTTTCGATAGACCTAAGGCGGGAAAGGGGCTGCCTGTCATTCATGGCAGCATTGGACAGGATTTCAAGGACTTTGTCCTGTTCTTCAGCCGTTCCCCCGTTGGAAAGGGGTTCTTTGAGGGCGGCTAGTGCTTTGGCCCGCTTATCTCCATCGGTGGAAGTTTCCAAAACCACCAAAGGTGGCTCTGTCGGTTTGAACAAGTTTTTCACACGAAAATCACGGCTTGTAACCTCATCCCAAGTAATGGCGCAGCCTGCGTTTAGAAGGCAAAAACCGATCGCAAACGCCACTTGCCACCGGGAATTTCGGAGCAAGTATTGCGGTTTTGCCTTGTTTGCCGATCTTCCACGCATCAATCGTCCTCAAATTGCGGGTAAACAAGCCCGTTTTGGCCCTATAGCCGGGATAGTTTTCAAGGGCAAGCGCAAACCGGGGGCAAAAGGGATATTAATAGACAATCCACGATCCCGGAAAAAAACCACCTTGGTTGGCTAAATGGGTTATGATAAAGGTGAGATAAATGGACCCATCAACTGTTTGGCAATGGAAGTTTGGGTGCCCTTGAATGAATGGTTGTGCCAAGAGGGAGGGATAAGCGTGGAATCAATGGATGCCAAAGGCTTTTTCGCCCTAGTCCAAAACAACAATTTGCTGGACTTTGCCCAAATTTCAGAAGTCAAAAATCGGCATGGTGAAAATCCTGACCTGGAAACGCTTTTTCGTGATTTGGAGAGAACCCGGCTTTTAACCGCTTGGCAGCTGGAGCGAATTCGCAAAGGTGAAACCGATGGATACCAGCTGGGGGGGTATCTCATTCTTTACAAGATTTCCTCCGGTAGCTTTGGCCGGGTATACCGTGCCGTGGATCCCCGCACCGGCCGTATCGTGGCCATCAAGGTATTGAGACGCCGCCACAGTGAGGACAAGCTGCGCATTGATCTATTCATGCGTGAAGGCAAAGTAGGGCAAAATCTCCGCCACACCAACATAGTGGAAGTCCTTGGTGTGAATCAGGATCCTGTTACAGGGGCCTATTTCATCGTAATGGAGTTTGTGGAAGGAGAAAACCTTCGCGAGATCATGAAAATCCGCAAAACATTTTCTCCCCTGGAAGCCCTTAACCTAACCGAAAACATGGTTTCGGGGCTTCAATTTGCCTATTCACGAGGATACACCCACAGGGACATCAAGCTAACCAATATTTTGATTTCTGCCAACGGGGTTGCTAAGTTGGTTGACTTTGGTTTGGCCAAATATTTTGATGCCCAAACCGGGAAGGATGATGGCGAGCGGGTCGACCGAACCGTTGATTATGCAGGGTTGGAACGGGCAACCGATGTAAAGGCGGGAGATGTCCGAAGTGATATTTTCTTTACCGGGGTAGTCCTTTATGAAATGCTTACCGGGAAAAGCCCCATTGAAATGACCCGCGATCGCCGAGCCCGAATGCTTAAACAACGGTTTGAAAATATCCAACCCCTTAGCCGGAAAGAGGTGGACGCACCCGCTTCGACCATTGGCCTTGTCAACAAAATGATGACCTTAAACCCGGAATCGAGATTTCAAAACCCAACCCAGGTTCTGGATGCGCTTAACAATGCCCGTCGGGACATTGAATCAGGGGAATCCGGGAATACGGGAAGGCCCAAAGCTCCCTCTGTACTCACCATTTTTATTGTGGAGGCGGACACCAAACTCCAGGATGCCCTGAGACAGAAATTCCGGGAACTAGGGTACAAGGTCCTAATCGCCGCCGATCCCCAACGGGCCGTGGACCGATTCCGGGCTCAACCCTATGAATGCCTCCTCATGGATGCGGGAAGTACTGGAATAGATGGTATTTCAAGTTTTGAACAGGTCCTTTCCGAAGCCAATCTGACCCACAATCATTTTGCCGGTATTGTTCTTTTGAACGAAGATCAGGCCAGCATGGAAAAAGAAGTGTCCCTAACGGAACAAGGGGCCATTCTGGTTCGTCCTGTTACCCTCAAACAAGTTCATGGCAAACTGCAAGCTTTGATCGGTTCTGAAGTTTCGGCTTGATTGCCAAAGCGGATTGCCCTTGGCTAGCTGTTTTTCCCGGGCAGGGCCAGGCCCATCCGAATGAGCATGCCCTGGAGGTCAGCCCAAGCATCCTGTTTTTTGCCGGGGCTCCTTAAAAGGTAGGAGGGGTGATAGGTTGCTGTCACCGGAATTCCCCTCCACCAGAGTTCCTGACCTCGAAGTTGTCCGATAAACTCGTCTCTTCCCAACAAATATTTTGTCGCAGATGCCCCCATTAGGCAAATATGCAATGGCCTCACCAATTCCAATGTTTGAACTAAAAAGGACCGGCAATTGGCAGCTTCCTCTGGCAAAGGGGGACGATTCTCAGGGGGGCGACATCGTAATATGTTGCAAATGTAGACCTCGTCCCGCTTGAATCCCGTAGCCAGGAGCATCCTGGTAAGCAATTCTCCCGCCGGGCCTACAAACGGCTCCCCCTGTTTATCCTCATTGTAACCCGGGGCCTCCCCGACAATACAAAGTTTTGGGCTTAGAGGTCCAATGCCAAAAACGGTTTGGGTTCGCCCCCTTACCAAATCAGGGCACTTTTTGCATTGGGAGACCTTATAGGCCAAATCCTTCAGGGCTCTCTCCCTTTGGTAATCCTCCAATACAGGGAGCCCAAGGATGGGTGGCCCCTCATCAACCCGAACTCCCGGCAAGGGAATATGCCCGGAGTTAACCAGGGTGGGTCCAGTGGGGTTGGGGGACAAATAGCTGGGTGTTTCCGGAGCTAGAACTTTGGTACCAACCGGGTTTGGAACCAGAGTTGATGGAGCTGGGGCTTTTTCCGGGAGAATGGACGGCCCCACGGCCCGAGGTAACCATTCCACCCCGGAATCCTCCCAAGCCCGAAGGTGAAGGTCCATTTGTTCCAAAAGGTCGAGGTTAGACATCCCGGTTGTATTTGTTACCTATTCGAGGTTGGGAGGCCTTAGCCCCCCCGTTTCGTCTGTGGAGTATTGTATACGGTAAGAGTGTCCAACAGGGTTCAATGGAATTGGTTTTTTACTCTTAACCTTTTGTGGAAGCTTTTTTTGAACTGATTCGTGGTGCGGTTGCGGAATGGTGGCAACAATAAACCGGTCTTTGGGGCTGTTGGCCTAACAGCAGAATCCAGCCGATTGAACCAGTCGGGGAAACAAAAATGGTCAGTTTAACCCAGGTTACGCAGTTGGAGTGATTTTTAACGATTTTTTGGCCTTTTTTGGGACACGGATTGTGGTTTTTCCCAGGAATTTGGAGTATGTCGGGTTCAAAACGGCATGTAGTCCCGACCAGGTTACTTGATATTTGTGGCTACTTGTGCGATTTTAACAATGGGGTTTGCAATTGTTCAGAGATCCTCTGAACGGATTTAAACCAATTGCCTTGGTTTGAGGGGTTGAATTTCGGTTGGGAACAAGAGGCCCATGTTTCAATCTCTCGCCTACATTTGGTTCGTGGTCCAATTGCCTTGGTTTGAGGGGTTGAATTTCGGTGGGGAACAAGAGGTCCATGTTTCAATCTCTCGCGGACATTTGGTTCGTGGTCCAATGGATCGGGCTTTCAGCCCTCAAATATTTGGGGGGGGGCCGAAACCTGGGCCGTTGGCCCAGGCTGGTATAGATCGGGCCTTTGGCCCGCAGAACCAAAACGGCAAGGGTAGGATTC
>SYLG01000089.1 GCA_005808665.1 Planctomycetia bacterium
AATCAACCAGGCCCTGGAAACCTTGCAATCCGAGGGGATGGCGGTTCCCATACCCCAGGAGGAATCAGGCGGGCGACCCCGGGAAGTTTGGCGGGCAACCGGGGGGTTCTTGCCACGGGTCACCCCAGGCGGAGCGGGGACTTAATTCGTTAATTCGTTAAATTCGTACGGTATTCACCAAGGAATCGTTTTTTTTGAAAAGTTTTGAGGAGGGAGAAAAATCATGGGAAACTTGATTCGGCGTTATTACAGGGACACGACCGGAATTCGCAAACAGGCTTCCAAATGGTATGGGGATTTCTTTGACGGCAACGGCATCCGTCAAAAGGTCCCCCTGGCGGCGAACAAGGAAGCGGCCAAGGTGATGCTGGCCGACCTGGAACGAAAAGCCGACCGACAAAAGACCGGCTTGACAGACCGTTTCGAGGAATGGCGGAAGATTCCCCTGGCCAACCACCTGACGGACTGGAAACGCATTCTGACCAATGCCGACAAAGAGACACCACACACCAGGCTAATTACCTCAAGAGCTTGCGAAATCCTTGGCCGGGCTCAAGTCATTTTTCTTTCTGATATTTCCGCATCCCTGATAATGGATGCCATCAATGCAATCGTCCAGGAGAAAAACCATTCGGCACAAACCAAGGCCCACCTGGTCCAGGCCGTGAAGCAGTTTGGGCGTTGGCTGGTCAGGGACCAACGGTGGGCTTCCAATTCGTTGGCTTTTCTGGCGGTATCCAGATCATCCATTCGTGAGGATCAACGCCACGCAAGGCGGGCCTTTTCTGAAGAGGAACTTTGCTGGCTTTTCCAGACAACCAGGTTGGGGCCAAAACGACTTCATTGGTCCGGGATAGACCGATCCTTCCTTTGGCGTATAGCCGCTTTTACGGGGCTCAGAAGAGCCGAATTGGCAACGCTTACCCCTAAGTCTTTCCAGGACGGGACAGTTCACCTTGGGGCCAAGCATACCAAAAATTCAAGGGATGCCCTTTTGCCAATGCCACCCGCCCTTTGGGACGACCTGGTGCCTTGGCTTGCCAAAAAGCAAAAGAATGCCCTTTTGTTCGGCGAAAGGTTTGCCAGGGATTTGACCCATTTCAGCAAGTGTCTGAAGCGGGATATGAAAACTGCCCGGACCGAATGGTTGGCAAGCGGTGGCAACCCGGAGGGCGAAACGCTGTTATGGGAGGATGGCAAAGGCCGATTCGCGGATGGCCATGCCCTAAGAGCAACCTATATCACCATGCTAGCCAAGTCTGGGGCATCGGTAAAAGAATTCCAGGTCTTGGCAAGGCACGCTGACGCCAAGACAACGCTAAGCCATTATTTGAAAATTACCTCACAGGATTTATCCAATGTGGTGTCCAGGCTTCCTGAAATCTCGTTGGCTATTCCCAAGATGGTTGGTTTCACTGACCCCGTTACTGCCCCATTGCTGCCCCAAAAAAGCGATATTCAAAGACAACGCTTGAGTGTGATTGATCATTCCGGAGTTAAAGGAGCGCATAAAAAAACCACTAGAAATCCAGTGGTTCCAGCGTTTTCATCGGGAAAACAGGCAGTGCACCCGGTAGGATTTGAACCTACGACCCCCGGTTTAGGAAACCGGTGCTCTATCCCCTGAGCTACGGGTGCGTCTTTGGGATTATTTTAATGCCCGCATCCCCAAGGGCCAACCGGATTGCCGCCATTTCCTGAATTTACCCGGTTCCGATTTCAATTAAGGAGCAAAAGGGGCAAGGGAATTGGCTTTTTTCATGCCAATGAGGTGGCCTAATGCCTTTGATCTTTCATTTTACGGCGGGTAGTTGTGGCCACTTCCCGGCCTCAATCCATTCTTTGTGAACCCTGGCCACCTCACCCATATATTCGAATTGGCGAAAAGGCCCAGTAGCATTTTTCAAGTGTTTCAAGGTTCCTTCCTTGTCACGATTGATTTCCCGCCAAAGAGCCAAATAAAGATGAGCATAAAAGGCCGCCATTTCCCTCTGGGGCCCCGCCTGAACCGTTTCGATTGCCTTTAAAACATCATCCTCCTTGGCCTGGTCCTTGAACAGGGAATAAACCTCCATAAGAGGTACCCTGCGATCCTTGCCAATGGGCAGGATTTTCTTCCTGGCATTGGAAATTCCGTCTTTTGCGGCCAAACAGAGGAAATGCCAGACAGCATTTTCCACATCGTTTGAGTCAACTGTTTGGTATCCCTCAAATTGCCGTGCCCCTTCGGCAAAATCACCCGCATAATAAAGTGCTATTCCCCGCCGCCAATGGCCAGGTTTTTCATTCGGTTTTGCCTTTAAATAGCGGTCGAAATCCTGGATTGACCCGGCAATATTGCCCTGAAAAAACCTTGCGGAGCCCCGCCGATCCATTGCCTCCAAAAGGGTAGGTTGCAGTCCCAATGCCTTGGTGAAGGCCGCTTCGGATTCCTTGTATTGCCCCAAACGATCCTGGGCCAGGGCCAGGTTCATCCAGGCCGGAACGGAGTTGGGGTCGGCTTGCGTTTGCTCCATGGCCTTTTTGACTACGGTTTCCCAACGCTCCTTTTCAGGATTTACCCTTGGTTTGATGGGTTCTTGAGCCGACAAAACGACCTTGAAAAGAATCAAAACCATGAATGCAATACTTGACTTGGTAAACATGGCAATCTCCCTCGTGAAAGAATCAAACCGAATGGGACGCAAGAATTCCGCAATGCACTCCAGTTGGCACAATGGTCGGATGATCCTCGTAACCGGACTCCAAAAGCATATTTCGGTATTCGCTTGCGGAATACGCCCTTCCCTCGGTTAGGGAAAAAAGCGCGGCACTGTATAGGGCAAGGGCAAGGGGGCCATCAAGTGAATCGTTAAGGAAGACATCATGAATCCAAAGCGGGCTTCCTTTGGGAACCGCACCATTCAGTTTTTTGAGTAAGCTTGAGCATTCGGGAATATCCCAATCATGAAGGATATTGGACAAAAGCACCCCATCATGTCCCATTGGAATGGGATCCTGGAACATATCTCCCGAAACAAGGTCCAATCGCCTGGAAACCCCATATTTCAGGCCAAATTCCCCGGCCAAACGCAAAACTTCAGGCCTGTCAAAAACGGTCACTCTTAAATCGGGATCGGCTAAAAGCAAGGCAACGGCATAAAGTCCTGATCCCCCACCAACATCGAGGATTCGCTTACAGCCCTTTGCAACCAAAACCTTGGCTACCTGGGCCCCACAAATTCGGGCCCGGCCGGAAAGGGCCAGGGTCAGCCGCCTGGCAGAATCCCCGCTGTCCATCGCTGAGGATTTTCCCTCACGGAATATGAATGCGTCCCCCTCATTGGCACGGTTGGCTGCCGGGGCATTAACCAAAAGCCTTTCCAAAAGGCCAAGGACCCCCGGGGTTTCCGCAATCAGGCCAATATAGCCTTTCATGTCGAACTCGCCTTCGGTCAGGAACTCCATCCCTTCCGGAGTGAGCGATACCATCTGGTTGGCGTCTTCCTTGAGTATGTTCATAGCTTTGAGGGCGGTTCCCAAAACCACCCATGCCCGGAGGGAAAGTCCCAATTCTGTGCGCAATTCCCCGGAGGGCTTTTCCCCAAGCACCAGTCGGCTGGGCACATTCAAATGAATCACCCCGACAGCCAACAACTCCGTCGCAAGGTTTCCCCGGACCAAATCAAAATACGGTGTCGGGTCCGATTGGGGTGGATCAAAAGCCATCATGCCAGCCTCAAAAGGGGTCCATCCGTTTGGAAGATTCTTTCCTAAGATACTATAGGAAGTGACTCAAAGGGACTTGGCTCTTGGACCCAAATGAAAACAGCATGACCTGCAGTCTCAAAACCGCAAAAAGGGCGGTAGTCCTCCTTTCAGGAGGAATTGATTCTGCTACGACCCTTGCCGTGGCCAAAGACCAAGGTTATCTTTGTCACGCCCTTAGTTTTGATTATGGCCAACGCCACCGGGTGGAATTGGATAGGGCTAAAAAGGTTGGCATGGCAATCGGCGTGGTTGACCACAAAACCCTCCCTATTGATCTTCGTGGAATTGGCGGATCTGCCCTAACGGCACCCCTTGAGGTTCCCAAGGATCGCCTTCCTTCGGCACGGGCCCATGGAATTCCCATTACCTATGTACCCGCCAGGAACACGCTTTTTCTTTCCATGGCTTTGGGTTTGGCAGAGGTGATTGGTGCCTTTGACATATTCATTGGTGTCAATGCCATCGACTATTCGGGCTATCCCGATTGTCGCCCGGAGTTTTGCCGGGCTTTCGAAACCCTTGCCAACCTCGCCACCAAGGCGGGGGTGGAACAGGCGGGGCGTTTCAAAATTCACACCCCGCTTATCGAGCTTTCCAAGGCTGACATCCTGAGGCTTGGGATGTCACTTGGTGTGGACTATGGCCTTACTTTGAGTTGTTATGATCCTGATTCCATGGGTTTGGCCTGTGGAAGGTGTGACAGTTGCCAGATACGCAAAGAAGGGTTTCTTGCGGCAAAAATTTGCGACCCAACGAGCTACCAACCATGACTTCAGATTCCCGAAACGAAACCCAAAGTCCCGCCGCCGCTATTTTCGACCAAGGCCTTGCCGCTCACCAGGCAGGTGCCTTCGCCGATGCCGAGCCTTTGTATCAACAGGCTCTGGCCATCGACCCGATTCACAAACAGGCCCTTTCGAACCTGGGGGCTCTCCTTGCCCGTCGTGGAGAACTGGCGCCTGCCATTGTTTGCTACCAACGGGCATTGGCGGTCGACCCCGGATTTGGCGAATGCTGGTTCAACCTTGGCAATGCGCTTCGCCGGGGAGGAGAATTTGGCCAGGCCGAAGGGGCTTTTCTGGAATCGCTTCGGTTGTTGCCAAGCTTGGAGGGGGCGGCCTTTGGGTTGGGCCAATGCCAGAATGAGCTGGGAAAATATCAGCAAGCAGCCTACCTCTTCAACCAGATCGTCAAGCACAATCCCAATCAGGCGGATGCCTGGCTCCATTTGGGATTATCCCAAAAACATTTGGGACAAAGCAGCCAAGCCCTTGAATCGTTTGGGATGGCGGCCAAACTTCGCCCCAACGACGACCGGGTCCAGCACCACCTCGGGCTTGCGATGATGGACTGCGGGCGCATGGAGGATGCCTTGAAAGTGGTTGAGGGTGCTTTGTCCCTCAAACCAGACAACCCCACCATTCATAACACGCTTGGCATCATATTCCAATCCCTGGACCGTGAAGATCAGGGATTGCGGCATAATCTGGAGGCGGTTCGCCTCAATGGTCAATTTGCCGAGGCGTGGAACAATTTGGGAAATCTTTTGGGACTGATGGGCCAGCCTTCCCAGGCGGTTTCCGCCTTCCGAAAGGCACTTGAACTCCGTCCAACCGCCGCCCATTTTCATAGCAACCTCCTTTTGTATTTGCACTATGACCCTGCCATAACCCCTGAGTTAACCCATGAGGAGCATGTCCAATGGGCCAAGGCTCACCTGCCAAAGGGACCTGTTCCCGTGGAGTTTTTCAATTCAAGAGATCCACAAAGAAGGCTAAAAATAGGCCTCGTTTCCCCCGACTTTCGTGAACATACGGTAGTTTCCTTCCTGTCACCCTTCATTGATTCCCTCGATCGGCAAAGCATCGAGGTTTTCGCCTACAGTTTGGTAAATCGCCCCGACGAAATAACCCGGCGATTTCAACAAAAGGTGGACCATTTCCGGGAAATTGCCAACCGCACGGATGCAACCATTGCGGAAACCATTCGTAACGACCAAATTGACATTCTTGTTGATTTTGCTGGCCACACTTCCGGGAACCGCCTGAGCCTGTTTTCCCACTCTTGCGCCCCGGTTACCCTTTCCCAATTTGGCTATCCAAACACGACGGGTGTTCCCGGGATCGAATTTCGGATGACCGATGCCAAGGCTGATCCAGTCGGAATGACCGATGATTTATATACCGAAAAACTGGTCAGGTTGGACGATTTTGCCTGGGTGTGGCAGCCTCCCCAATCGGTCCAGGCAATGCCTCCCAAACAAGTTGATCCCAATGCCATCCAATTTGGGTCATTCAATAACATGGCTAAGGTAAACGACCGGGTTTTGGCGGTTTGGGCCCGTATCCTTGCCAAAACACCCGGGTCCAAACTGAAGATTCTGACGGGAAAAAGCGAAACGACGGCGGCCCGGATTGCCCAGGCAATGGAATCCGTAAATGTGGATCCTGCTAGGGTGGAACGATACTCCCGAATGGACAAACTCGCCTACTTTACCGCCCAGGCGAGTATTGATATCGCTCTTGATCCCTTTCCCTACAACGGAGGAGTTACCTCCCTGGATGCCCTTTGGATGGGAACTCCCGTCCTGGCCATGGCGGGCCGAACTTATGTGTCAAGGCAGGGCCTTGCCATCAACAAAACCCTTGGGTTGGAAGATTGGATCGCCCGAAACGAGGAGGAGTACATTGCCAAGGCAGTGGCCCTTGCCAGGGAAACCGAATTGCTCGTTCAACTGCGGGGTACCCTGCGTGATCAATTGGCCCATTCCCCTATCTGTGATGTCAAAGGATATGGCAAGAGGTGGGAAAAGGCGGTCCGTGCACTGTGGACCAAGTGGTGTGATGCCAACACTTTGGACCCTTTTATCGGGTACACAGGACCATCCTAGCCTATGCGGATTTCGGAAATATTTTATTCGATCCAGGGAGAGGGACTCCTTACCGGCGTGCCTTCGGCTTTTGTCCGGACTTCCGGTTGCAATTTGCGTTGCACCTTTTGCGATACCCCCTACACCTCCTGGCAACCCGAGGGAACCGAACTTCAACCCACAGCTATTGTGGAAACCATTAGCCAATTTCCGGGCCGTCATGTCGTCGTCACCGGGGGCGAACCTTTGTTGGCGCCTGACCTGCCCGACCTCCTCCGCATCCTCGATGCCCAAGGGTGGCACATCACCGTAGAAACCGCCGGCACCCTGTTCCAGGAAATTCCCTGTGATTTGGCCAGCATCAGTCCCAAGCTTGCATCGTCCACGCCCCACGACCGCGAGGGCGGAAAATTTTCCCTGATGCATGACAATACCCGGTGGCGGCCAGAGGTTGTTCGGGCCTTTATGGATGCCCACGATTATCAGCTCAAATTTGTCATTGACCGACCAGAGGATTTTGCCGAGGTTCAGGCAATGCTCAGGCAACTCGACGAATTTGATCCCCACCGGGTTTTGCTCATGCCCCAAGGACAAACCCCAGAGGACCTAGCTTTGCGATCCACCTTCCTTTCGGATATTTGCAAGGAGTATGGATACCGCTATTGTCAAAGGCTACATATTGATTTGTACGGCGGGAAACGGGGAACTTAGACGGCTGATAATCGGACCATTTCCAAACCGGGTTTACAATTCCATGGGTTGTAATCCCAAACCGTTTTCCAAAAAAACTTTGCCTTTTTACCTATTCGAAGCCGGCCCAGGCTATCTTAAAAATTCCAGAATGGACCGATATTGGTTGGCCTCATTCATTGAGGCTTGGTTTTCTTTGAGGATTGTAAGCGCTTCGGGGCTGTTGGGATTCAGGCGAAGGGCACTCATGGCCCAACGACACGCTTCGATTCCCACGCCATTTTTCGCCATGACCTTGGCCGCCTCAATTCGTGGAGCAGGATCATTGGGTTTCAAGACGATTTGTTGGGTGATGTTTTTCATGTTGTCTAAGTCCCCCTCAATGGATTTGAGCCGGGAACGGCTAAAGGCAGCTTCTGTTTTTTGGCCCAAATGGTCTTGGGCTTGGGCCAAACTGAACCAAACCGACTGGTCCATGGGATAGGCGGTTACCGCTTTTTTCAGGTAAATGAGAGCAAGGTTGTTTTTTTCGGCTTTGAGTTCAAGTCGGCCCAGTTCACGAAAAATGGCTGGATGGGGATCCTTGGTGACATGGGCTTCCAAAAAAATGCGGGCTTCTTCTTCTTTACCCTGTTCCAAAAGGGCTCTTGCTTTCAAAAGGGGCAAATCAATGTGATCGGGTTTGAGAAGCGTGGCCCTTCTAATCAGGTCCATGGCCTCATCCGGTTCATGGAACCGGAGTTTGCGGCTTGCAAGGTATATCAGGACATCCACCCGATTGGGGTCCAACTCAAGGGACCTCGTGAAAGCGGCATCGGTTTCCACTTTGGATCCAATCCTGTCTAGGATGAGTGCCCTCCATTGAAAAGCCTCCGCACTGTTGGACTCCACCTCGGTCCAGAACCTGGACACCTGGTTTGCTTTGGCCATATCAAACATTCCAAAGTAAAGCGGGGTAATGGTTTTGAGTATTTCCGCCCGGAAGGGACCTTTCGGATTGGCCATCCGTTCCAAAAATCCTTCTACCTGACTTAAATTGCCCTCCTGGGCCATGATCAGGGCCCGTTCAACCTGGAGAGTGTTTTCCTCGCCCTGAAGGTGTCGGCATTCGTCAAGCAATTGGTGGGCTTTGTCAAATTGCCCCAAATGACGGGCAACCCTCGAGGATTCGAGGTAAACAAGGGCAGAATCCTTCCAGACGGTCCGGGTAAAATCCAACTCGGTTTGGGCTTTTTCAAAGTCTTGTTTTTCAAGGGCATCCATGGCCCGTTTCCAGGCAAAAGAAGCACGAATCTGGCCTGAAAGGGTCCACCCTGCCCATCCCAAACCAACCAAAGCGGCAATGAGTGCCATGGACCAAAGGGTCCAAGCATTTCGACTGGGGGGAGGAGAGACGGATTTCATGAAAAATGCCCCATTCCAGCTGGCAGACGAAACATCCAACCAAGTAACTATACCGTTTTTTGGCAGGGAAGATTGATGTAAAAGGGAACGGTATTTCCAGTTGACTTGGTTTGCCTTGGAAAGTCCAAAGCCAAGGCAGTGGTCCGGAAATGGCCCCAATTGGGCTAAAAACTACTATTTTTTTGGGTAGTTTCACGAAAATAATGCCTATTCATGGCCGTTTGAGGTAGCCCAATCAACAAATGCTTGAAACGGGAATGAGAAAAGGAGGCCAAAAAATCCCGGATTTGAAATTTTTGTGAAATTTCAGGGTTGAATAGACGAAGCCAAGGGGGTAAACTTCCTTGGGATATGGGGTTGATCCTTCCGATTTGAATTTGCATCGTTTTCCGGTTTCTCTTTCCTTTTGGTGGGATTTTCACCTACGCCATTTTTACAACGGCCCTGTTCTTGGGCTCTAATTGAGGAGACATTATGTCCACGCTCCCTTTGACGAAGGGTGCCTGGTGGCGACCTAACCATCGGGCATTCACCCTTATCGAGCTTTTGGTGGTCATTGCCATCATTGCTGTCCTTATTGGACTTTTACTTCCCGCGGTTCAAAAGGTCCGCGAAGCGGCCAACCGCATGACCTGCCAAAACAACCTGAAGCAAATTGGGATTGCCCTCCACAGCTACCATGATACCAATGGATTCTTCCCCCAGGGTGGACTCGTTGGCGGACCTGGTGTGGACTGGGGTGATGACCGGGGATCCATGTGGGTGCAAATCCTCCCCTACATCGAGCAGGACACTACCTACAAGTTGATGGTTGCCATTGGTGGCAACATGAACACCAACTTCGCTGACCAGAGTGTCAAAAACCCGGTTGGTCGTTGTATCAACGACAAGAACAACAATGTCGGGGTGAATGGAACCAACCTGAATGCCGTTCGAATCAAACCCTATCGCTGTCCAAGCGATGGCGAAAAGTTGGATGAACAGGTGTTCAACTATGTTGGAAGCATGGGCCCCCAGTGCATGGACGGCGGTTGCGGTGTCAACCCTTACCAACAATGGTGCCAACCAGCTGCCTCGCTGAACATGGGTTACGGTTGGTCTCCTGACCATGGTAACAGCCAAAATGCCGCTGATATTCGAGGTTGTTTCAACCGACTGGGTTGCAAATTCCGAATGAGTTCGATTCCTGATGGTACCTCCAATACCATTTTGGTGGGCGAAGTTCTTTCGGGCAAGCATGACCATATTTCGGGTTGGAATAGCTGGATGCATTTTAACGGTGCCGTAGCTCATGGTAGCACGGTAACCGCCATCAACCACAAAATCCTTTACAACGATGGTAGCTGCAATAACGCCTTGAACAACGCCCGCAACTGGAATGTGGGTTGGGGTTTTCGGTCGGGCCACCCCGGTGGTGCCCAATTTGCCTTTGGAGACGGCTCGGTCCGCATGCTCCAGGAGTCCATTGATATGCGCACCTACCAGCTCTTGGGCTGCCGTAACGATGGTATGCCTGTGCAATTGCCGTAACCGTTGTTAACACTTTCCCTGGGGCGATTCGCCAAGTGCGGGTCGCCCCAGGTTTTTTTAGGATTCTAGCCCTGGAGTAGTTCAAGATGAAGATTCGGAGTTTGGTTTGGTTGCCCGCCACGGTTTTTGGTATGGCCATCATGATTGGCTGCAATGACCCTTTGGCCCCGGTCAGTTTTGAAGTCAAAATCATTCACGATGGAAAGAGTGTAGACAAGGCTCTTGTAAACCTGATGCCTTCGAAACAAGACGGGAATTCCGCTGGAATGAAACCTGGGGTAACCGATGCCAATGGCATCGCCAAGTTGGCCGCACCCAAAGGGGAATACAAGGTCATAGTTACCAAAGAAGAGTCCGCCATGGCCGCTATGGGCCCTATGGACCCCAAAGACATGACCAAAAACATGGGTAAGGCCATGATGGGAAAAAATAGCCTCAAAGGCAAGGGCGAAGCCTCCGGGCCCAAAAGCCTTCTTCCCGCCCAATTTGGGTCCTATGACAAAACCCCCCTCAAAGTGACGGTCCCCACCACTGAAAAAGTGATTACCTTTGATTTGGGAAAATAATCCCTTAGGGGTTTCCTTTGCATTCCTTTCCTCAGGGGATTGTTTTGACAATGTCAAAACGATTTCCTGAGTTTTTTTTGGACTTTAGCCATGCCCCTAAATCTTGTTTCCGGAACAAATCGAGTAACCCGGTTTTCGTTTGGCCTCGTTTTGCTCCTTTGCTTCGGGGCAGGGTATTGGTGGAGGTCCCAGGAATTACCTCTTGATCGGGTTCATCGCCTGGTTAAAAACAAGGAGTATGGCAAAGCGGAAAAGCTCATTCAGTCTTTGGGTACAGAACTACTATTTCAGGAGCGTCAGGAGTTATTGGCGGAAATTCGACTTGCCGAAGGCCGACAGGAAGGGGCGTTAAATGCCCTAGCCAAATTGAGTCCGGAGGAGCAGGCAAGTACCAGGGCCCGCCTCTTGTTTGGGAGGGCTCTTTTGGGCCTTGGCAGAACCAGTTTGGCCCTCGATTCCTTTCAAAAAGTATACTTGACCGATCAGAACAATAGTGAAGCTGTTAGGGGATTGGCCGCAGCCCTTTATGATTTGGGAGCCCTGGATGAGGCCCTTGGCATTTTGGACCGTTATTTGAAAACAGAATCCGATGCCCTTGCTTTGCGATTTGCCGGACAAATTGCCAAGGAATTGGTCCAAAATGATCAAGCCTCGGATTTTTTCCAAAAAGCTTTGAAATTAGACCTTCCCCTAGATACCAGAATTGAGGTGGCCATTGACCTGGTGGAGACAGAATTGCTTCGAAACTCGGTGGGGGGAGCCCGGGCATTTTGGGACCAATTTGCCTCGATCATTCCCGAGGGACCACGCGGACTCGAGGTATTGGGCGAGCTGTTGTTGGTGGAGGGTCAATGGGATCAGGCAGAAAAGGCATTGGTTACTGCCCGCGAAATGGACCCGATTTCTCCACGAATCGCCCGGTTACGGGCTCAGGTTCATATGGCAAAAAACCAGAACAGCGATGCGGTAGCCTTATTGGAATTTGCCACCAATGGGGATCCTTTGGACTCCAAGGGATGGAATGAACTTGCGGCAGTAAATGACCTTCTGGGCAAACCCGACCTGGCCAATCGGGCCAGAAAAAGCCTGGTGGAATCCACCGCAGACCTCAAGCGGATGTCGGACTTGTATGTACAGGCAAACAACAGCCCAGGAGATGTAAACATTCGTTTGGAACTAGCGGCCTTATGTCGTAAAACCAAGCGGATGAAACTTGCGGAAATTTGGGAAAATGCAGCCAAGGAAGCAAAACAGATTCAAAGTACGAAAAAAGGATGACAGGCAATCATCTTGTATTTTACTCTCGAAATCCAGTATAAACCCTGGGTAACCGACGAGGGTTAAGAATCAACCCGTCCTGAGTCCCATGTCATCTTAACCACGGCAATCTTTTAGACGGGGGAGTCCAGTGGCCGGGTCTTTGCCGAAACGGTAGCGCACCTTTGTCCTCTTTAACCCAAGTTATGCGGTTGGACGGATTTATTACGATTTTTTGACCATTTTTGGAACCAGGATTGCAGCTTTTCCCTGGGTTTTGGAGTATGTCGAGTTCAAAACGGCATGTAGTCCCGACCAGGTTAATTGGAAATGGTTGCTACTTGTTCGATTTTATCACTTGGGTTTGCAGTTGTTCGCAGATCCTTTGAACGGATTTAAACCATTTGCCTTGGTTTGAGGAGTTGAATTTCGGTGGGGAACAAGAGGCCCAGGTTTCCATCTCTCGCCAACATTGGATTCGTGGTCCAATGGATCGGGCTTTCAGCCCTCAACTATTTGGGAGGGTCCTAAACCTGGGCCGTTGGCCCAGGCTGGTATAGATCGGGCCTTTGGCCCGCAGAACCAAAACGGCAAGGGTATGATTCGACCGGATCGTATTTGTCAGGCCCCAGACATGGATTGGCATGCCACCTTCCTATTATCACCGGCGTATGTTTTTAACGCCAACGGCGTGCCACCATACCAGCCTGGGGCAACGCCCCAGGTACCCATTCCCAAATTCACAAAGGGCTGAAAGCCCGAGCTATCCCATTCCTCAGTCTCTCGCCAATCAGGATCAAACGCCTTGAAACAGAACCTGTAAAG
>SYLG01000090.1 GCA_005808665.1 Planctomycetia bacterium
GCCAAACGGCAACTTCGTGACATTGTGTTCTACCGAAAGATTTGTCAATCCGTTCAATCGGAATCGGGAAAACGGTTTGTGGAATCGATATTTTCGGTGAGTGCTACTTGCAGGAAAAACGGGGTAAAGGTCTTGGATTACATTAGGTCCTGCATCGAATCCTTCAGGACAAAGCTCCCCTCACCTCGACTCATCCCACTCAAAGGTTGAGATAATTAGGCTCCTGCGTACCATTTCATTACCCGGTTAGTGTTGAAACCCGTGAACGCATACGTTTTTTTTACGATTTTTTGGCCTTTTTTGGGACACGGATTGGTGTTTTTCCAGGGAATTTGGAGTATGTCGAGTTCAAATCGGCAGGTTGTTCCAGTCACCTTACTTGATATTTAGGCGCAACTTGTGGGATTATATCAATGATGGTTGCATGGATCGTCAGAAACCGGGAATTGTTCCCCTCCCTTTGACTCGGTTTGGTCGCTTGAACGCCCTTGGGAAACAAGAGGCCAAAGCTTGAACCAGACGCTAGCAAAAGGGATTTGTAATCCCGATTTTTGCATGCTGATTTGAATCTTTCCCTGGAAAACCAAGGTTTTCATGGTCCCTTTAGCGTAACCTAGGTTAACCCCCTAGGGTCATCCCCCCCAATGAATTAACCAATTGACCAGGATCAAAGGATGCCTATTCCGCGGTTTCAATCGCAACTACGGCCTGCTTTGCCAAATAGGGATCAACCACCCAATGCCATGCGCCAAGGCCAATCAAAGCTCCGATCCCCATGATGGCAGCAATCACGATTTTTCCCCGCCAACGGAACAATCCGAACGATCCCAAAACGATTTGCGCACCCAGGGAAAGTCCAACCAAGCCACCGGACACCATTATCCATTGGGCAAACATGGGTCCGTAGGGTGGGTCAATCCGGGCCAACCACCAAAAAGAAATGTCCATTACCGAGAAAATCAAAGCCGCTGGGGCAATGAGAATACGGATCCAGATCGGCCAGCCAGTAAGGCTAAAAAGGATTCCCGTGAGTCCATAAAGAATGGAGAATGCCAACAGGTGGATGTGGGTGGTTAACGCCAAATGGTCCAACGATTTCCCCTGCGGGGCTTCGACGCTCAAGTAATCCTTTAGGTCTTCGAATTTTTCAAGGGAATACCTTGAAGCAGGGCCTCCTACCCCATCGGAATGGCAACGGCAGCACCGGTCATGAATGATTGCCTGAAGATGGACTTTGACCGTCCCGTCTTCTCCCTGGACGATATACTCCTTGCTGATTGGTAGCTTGGCCAAGTCCCCTTTGAGTTCAAATCCTACTTCATCATAGGTTGCTTCTGGTGCCCCGGACCGAATCCAGCTAAGCAAGGCCAACCGTTCGCCTTCCCTATCCTTTAAGGCAAGAGCTTTTGCTTTGGCCGCTTCGGCAGGGTTGGACAAATCCAGTACCTTTTTGGCGGCTATTGCCTTCATTTCGGCTTTGAAACCGGATCCTTTTTTTTCGGTGAAAGCAGCACGCATACTGCCAGAACCGTTGAAGGGAAGAGATTCTGGTTCGGTCAAGAGCCTTTCCAATTGGGATTTCCCGAGTGTACCATGGTAGGCCCGAACCACATCCTTGGCATCCGGGAGCAGGTTTCCGGGGCTAGCTTCCTGAAAATGCATATTTACAAGCGCAGAAATGAATCCCAATCCCACCGCAAAAAGAAAACAAACGATGACAACCCGGGCGGGTAAGGGCCATTCGGTAGTAACGCCTCCCATGCCGTGGGATAGTCCATCCAGCCGTTTAAGCATTCTCAACATTTTTCTTCTCCCATTTTAATGATCCGTCAATTGGCAACGGGAAGCCTCTTTCCAAGGCGTTCCAGCAAGAGGCCTTTTGCCTCTTGGGCCGATCCAGGGTGGGTAAAGCCAGCGGCGGCCTTGTGACCCCCCCCTCCAAAAGTTTGTGCCAAGGCGGCCACATCAAAACCATTGCGACCCCGCAAGCTTCCCCGGGTTTCGCCCGGGTTTCGCTCCACCAAAACAAAGCCCACAAGGGTGCCCTCAAGGACTCTTACAAGGTCGATGAGGTCCTCGGCATCCTCGGGGATCGCCTCCAGTTCGGCCCAATCCCCAAGGAGGATTTCGCTTCCGACCACCTGCCCATTCAGGTGAGGGGCCACCCGGGAAAGCAAACGGCCCGAAAGCCGCAACTTTCCCAGCGAGGATCGCTCATGGATTTCCCGGTAGATCAGGGTGGGATTGGCCCCAAGGTTTACCAACTCGCCCGCCAGGCTAAAGGAATCCTCCTTGGTGTTTCCATGACGAAACCAGCCGGTATCGGTGGCCAGGCCAACAAACAAAGCCTGGGCGGCAAGGGGGTCGGGAACATAGCCCAGGGACCTTCCCGCTTCGAAAATCAGGCGGCAATTGGCCTCTGAATCGGTGGAAACAAAGTTGATGCTGGCGATGGGGTTTTGGGTGAAGTGATGGTCGATAACCATTTTGGTTCCTGGGAAAGCCCGAACCTTTTCACCCCAATGCCCCAATTGATTCCAGGTTCCCGTATCGACCACAGCCAAGGCATCGGCATTGGTCCATAGGTCTTCGGTAACCTGATCCCGCAAAAACAGCCAACCGTGTGGGTCCATAAACCGGTACCGGGAAGGAAGTCCCCCCTCGAGGATGGGAGTCGCAAAAGCCCCGGTTGACCGAATTGCGGCGGCCAATCCAAGAAGGGAGCCAATGGCATCCCCATCAGGTTTTGCGTGGCTGAGGAGGATCCAATTTTTGTGGGTTTCGACCAGGCGTTTAAGGGGTAACCAATCCATTTGGGAAACCAGAAGGTAGGGTAGGAGAATGATAATTATACGGATTTAGGATTGGGGCGGTTAAACCCTCCCATCCTAAATCCGTACATTTTTGTCGCCTTTTAGGGCACCAGCAAAAGAAAAGCGCCCGGATGGTCCCGGGCGCTTTCCCAATGGGGTGGAATGGGTTCGCATGGGAGAGGTTTAATCCACAATAACCGAGGGGGTTGGCGTGGGGCGACTTGGGGCATATTGACCTGGGGGAAGGACATGCGGGGCGGTCGTCATATGAGGGCCATAAAGCAGTTCCCATGGGGTGGGACCACTTCGCTTGTGGCATGGTTCATTGAAAAAGGCCCGGGAAGATCCCAAAATAAACACCGCATCCGAGGTAAAGGAACCACAACCGTTGCCATTGTGGTTGGCGTAACATCCACGGGGAGTCCCATCATTCACCATGCCACCCCATGGCTTGGGGAAAAGGCGCTTCAACCCAAATCGGTGGTTCTCACAACTGGAACAGGTGGCTTCGGGGGCAACGCCATTGGCGGAATCCCCGCTAACCGTTTGAATCCGATTAGGATCATAGGCTTTGATAATGGCGGGATCCAAGGCATTGGCCCCGTTTAATCCCAAAAAAAATAAGAAACCGGTCGCTACTAATTGTTTCATGGTGTCACTCCTTTGATCCCATCTCCATATCGTCCAACCCGTTTCGACCATGCTTTCCCAAATATTGAAAGCTTGGGGTTTTGGGAACAAAGGGTTGGTTTTAATCCCGACTCAATCGCAATACCGTTTTTAAGGAATATTCAAGTCCTGTTGGTTGTAGGGTCGATGTTTGGGATAAGGCCATATTCGGCCAAATGGTTTGGTATTGTTGGTAAGCCTTGGGCCCATGAAGGGATAGTCATGATAGCAGGGACAGTCATGCTGGCATTCTTGGCTATTGGGGTTGATGCCCAAGCCGAGGAGCGCCATCTTGCCACAGGACGGTTCACCATTCCTTTTCGGGTTCAACCGGAAAAAATGACCTCCGTTAGGGAAGCCCTGCTTTACCTGTCTATGGACCGAGGGAAGACTTGGCACCTCCATTCAAGGTTGCCCGCAAATCACGAAGGATTTCTTTTCCAGGCGACCCAGGACGGCCCCCACTGGTTTAGTGTTGCTCTTTTGGATCATAATATGCGTCAGGAACCGGCCCATATTCCTTCCGCTCCGGTGGGCCAAAAAGTCATCCTCGATACCTCAAAACCGGAAGCAAGCCTGGTGGTTCAACGCAACCAATCCGAGATTGCCATTCAATGGGACTTTCGTGACCAAAACCCGAATTTGGCCAGCCTCAGGTTGGAATGCAGGACACCGGAAATGGCTTCCAATCAGTGGATTCCCATTCAATTGCAACCGGGTGTGTCCGGGTCGGGAAGTTTTCCGGCCCCTTCCCCCGGAGTTGTGACCGTCCGGTTTCAAGCCAGTGATTATGCGGGCAATTTTGTTAGTGTGGTGGGAGAGAGCCTGGCGGCCCCGGTTCCCCCACCCGCCCCGGTGGTGGTGGCCCAACCTGTAAGTGGATCGCTTTTGGTGGGAACAGGAGTCAATCCTCCGGTTTCGGGACCGTCGCCCCAATCCGGCCCTTCCCCGGGATGGGACGCCACGGTTTGGACCCCCTCTGCCTCGACTACCATTCCTGGTTCCGCTTCGATAAGTCAGGTTTCCACCCAAAGACCTCCATCCCCAACGGCCAAGTTGGTCAATCAGAGACAAGTCCAATTGGATTATGAAGTAGGCAAAATGGGGCCGTCCGGTGTCGGGGCGGTTGAGGTTTGGACTACCCTTGATGAGGGAGAAAGTTGGACGCTTGCCTCCACCGAAAGCTTTGCCCAAACAGGAGTGGCATTGACCGCAAACCCAACGACACCCTTACGAAACAAAATTCCATTAAACCTCCAAAGGGAGGGAATTCCCCAGGGCTTTACCCTGGTGGCCAAGAGCCGGGCAGGTTTGGGTCGCCCTTCTCCACAAAAAGGCGAATTGGCCCAAATCCGCCTGGAATACGATACCACGGCACCTGAAGCGACCCTGTTTAGCCCTGTTCCCGATCCGGAACAGCGTGACCATCTGCTTCTGTCCTGGAAAGCCTCGGATAAAAACCTGGCGATTAACCCGATTACCATTGAATGGGCCAATCACCTTGAAGGGCCTTGGCACAAAATCGGAAACCGCGAGTTGGCCAACTCGGGCAGGATTTCCTGGCTTGTTCCCCCTGGAACACCACCCACCGTCCAACTTCGGTTGACGGTCAAAGACCAGGCGGGCAACCTGGGTGTGGCCCAAACACAACAGCCTATTTTGGTGGATCTCACGATTCCTGAAGTAAACATTTTGGGTCTTTCCGACGGAAAATAAATTGCTTGGGAAAGTCCCTTCATGGCCTACCGCATTCATGATGCTGTCGATTGGCTAAACAGTCGCATTCCCTTGGCGACTGCGGCGGATTGGGATAATGTTGGGCTTTTGGTGGGTGACCTTGATGAACCGCTGCATCGGGTAGCAACTTGCTTGACGCTTACACCCCAAACCGCAAAAGAGGCCCTGGCGTATCAGGCCAATCTGGTTTTGGTGCACCACCCGATTTTATTCAAGGGAGCCAAGTCGCTGGTTGCCTCCAAACCCAAAGAAAAAATGGTGGTGGATTTGATCCGGGGAAATGTGGCCGTCTATTCCGCCCACACCGCCTGGGACAATGCTCCGGGTGGAATCAATGATCAACTCCTCCGGATCCTTGGGGTATCCTGCTCCCCACCCCTGCGGCGGTCCCTGGATTCCGATTGGGTCAAGGTGGTTGTCTTTGTTCCTCCTGCAGCAAGGGAAACGCTAGCCCAAGCGATGTTTTCCCAAGGGGCCGGCAGCTTGGGCAACTATGCGGGTTGCAGTTTTCGAACAACGGGCACGGGGACTTTTTGCGGAAACGAAAAATCCAATCCCGCCATTGGGAGCATTAACACCCGGGAAGAGGTAGCCGAGGAACGACTCGAGGCAATTTGTCATAAAAAAGATCTGAATAGGGTCATTTGCGCCCTTCGGCAAAACCACCCGTATGAAGAACCGGCCTTTGACATCCTGTCCCTGATGCCTGATCCAACGAGGAGTATTGGTGAGGGGCGAATCGGAGAACTTGACCAGCCAAAATCGTTGGGCGAATTGGCCCAATCTTTGACTTTTGGACTGGGGATAAAAAGTTGCCTTGCCATTGGGTCCAGGGAACAAAGGATCACAAAAATTGCGGTGGCTTGTGGGGCAGCGGGCGCGTTTCTAAATGATGCCATAAAGCAGGGTGCGGACCTGTTTGTTACCGGGGAACTTCGTTACCATGAGGCGTTGGATGCCAGGGAGGCTGGGTTGGGGGTACTCGTTTTGGGCCACCATGCCAGTGAACATTTTGCCATGAAGGGCCTGGGAGAGGAACTCGTTGGATCGCTTGTTGGCGTGGAAACCAAAGAATGCCGGGAAGCAGACCCATTGCAGGAATGGGTTTGGTAAATCCTTCAGGGGTCTGATTGTAAAACTTGCAAATGGGTTCACCGAGGGTTTCCGCCCCAATCACCAAACGCCTTCCTAACCGTCAATATCCACACAACTTACAGCGAATGGACCCTGTTTGGCTCAATCCGGCATGATTCCTGCTCCGATGAAGGAAGGGTTGGAGGAAATGCGATGCAGTCTATCGTTTGGTTGGGTTTTTCCGGGTTCCTGGGTGTGTGCACTTTTTTTGCCGCCCAAGGGACCCAAAATCATGCACCTGCTGATTCGGTGGAACAATCACGCATAGAAGTTGCAGGAAAGGATGACCCATCCGTCGACCTCAATTCCAATGCCGCAATTCGCTTCCGCCAGCAACAGAGCCGCCATTGGCGTCAAATCCTTATCAAAAAATAAAGGGATCCGAATAAGCGGTGTTACGAATGTTCGTTTTTGGAAATGGGAATCGAATGGATGGGCAATGGGGTTAAAATGATATCGACAACAGGAAAAATCCCGTAAACGCAGGATTATTGGTTAGGGGTCAACTCTCCGCCTGATTTTGTAACCCAGGCCCGCAAGTCATTTTTTGGCATTTCCGAAGGAAACGAACGGGTCGAACCGTCGACCATGGCCACCGAAAACTGGCCTTTGCCCCCTGAACCCATGGGGGGAGGCTGGTTTACATCCAACCATTCGGGCCTTGTCCATTCCACCATTTCGTAGGTTTCCACCACCATGAAAGTATTGGAGGTCCCATCGCCAATACTCGAAAGGGACGAATGGCTTCGCGGTTCAAAAACGGCTCCATTGCCTGCAAAAACCCGGTAAGGGGTGTGGCTTTCGCCGTTTTGATTGCGGGGACTAAGGGATTTTGGCATCAAAGGGAGCAGTTTGATGTTGTTCGGTCCATCCCAAGGTTCGGACATGTTAAACTGGCGAAAGAGGTTGTCCTGGTCAATGGCCGGCAAAATGGCTACTCTCCAGGAGAGTAGGGGTTTTCCCCCGCCATCACAAATCGTTGCCGGGGGAAGCTGGTTGTTATTGGTCGTGGCGTACAGGCTTAATGCCTGAGCCAAAGATTTTAGCTGGTTTTTATTGAAGGCCCGGTCCCCGGCACCCCGGGTGGCCATGACAGCGGCCCCTGGCCCTTGATTGATCAGGCTAGACCCGGTGACGGGTGCCCTTGGTTGGGGCGTGGGGGTGTTACTGGAGAACGGTCCGGCTCCAATGGCCCCTGCGGGGAAACTGAAACCCCCGCCAGGCGTGGTTTGGGCCCCAGGAAAGGTGGGGGGTGATGATCCTGGTCCCGGTGGAAATCCCATATTGGGTGGGCCGCCGGGCCTCTGTCCGGGCCCAGCCGGGATCATGCCTTGCATCAAAGGCATGGCTGCGGTGACCCCTTGCATGAAGTCATTTCCTGCAAAGTTAAAATTTAACTTTACAACTCCCTCATTTTGTTCGGGTTTGAGTTCCCTTAGTTGTTTCAAAACCGCATCCATGGTGGCTTTTTGCTGGGGATCTTTGCCTCCCATGGCGGCTCCCATCGTTCCTAAAAGCAACGGAAGTGATTTGAAAGTAACAAGGGCGGCGGTCGCTTTGGCTTTTTCACCATAATCAAGCTCCAGGGAAAAGGAACTGGTGTCCCCCAAATCAAAAGTGGCATTGCCCGAAGCAAAGCGGGTCATCGACATGAACATGGCACTCGCTGGATTAGGAGCGGTGGCATTGGGATCGGGATTTCGAAACGAGGCATACAGTTGTTTGGAAGAATCCCTCCCCTTTTGAACATTGGCGGGGAGGTTGGGAGCGGGTGCCCCCCCCTTGACCAAGGTGAATGGGGTGAGGGCCTGTTTGGAGCCGATAACAAGTACCTTGTCGCCTGGGGCAAGGTAGATTGCCTCTGGAATTGCCCCTGGTTTGGACCAAACCTCGCGCCCATTGATGGATTCATTCGTTTTTCCAAAATCCGATTTGAGTTTGACCCGATTCATTTTTTTGTTCGAGGAAATAGCAAAAAGGTAGTCATTACTTGGGTCCTGCAAATTGGTCAGGGATACACTCACCCGTTTAATGTCGGTTAAACCGATTTCAGCGGTGGCGAAAAAGGGATTGCCTGAAACCAATGGACTGGCTGCCAACTGGTTTTTTAGAAAGGTCCCCTGGGGTGTCCCTGCCATTTTGGAGACATCAAGGGTTGCGAAAACTGCCGGTTCCTGGGAAAACATGGCCCATTCGTCCACCTCAGCCTCGGGCTTCAGGAATTGCATGAGGACAAAGCCACCCACAAGCAAAAGGACCAAAACACCCCCACCAATGCCTCCGATCAAGCCCCAATTGGGCCCCCGTGCAACCGGTTGCTTGGCTTTTTTCTTTTTCTTTTTTTTGGGGGCTTCCTCCTCTTCTTCCTGAGGATCAGAAACGACCACCGCGGCCATCACCTTGGATTGGGCGGGTGGCAAGGAGGGCTTTGCCATGGCGACCGTTTTGGATTTCGGATCGGCTGGAACAACCACCGCGGCAACCAGGAGTTGGGTGTCCTGGTTGTCCAGCTGGGGTGCTTGCAAAACCGCTTGACAGGCAGGGCATCGGAAAATCTTGCCTGCCAGGTAATCTCCTACCTGAAGCTTTTTTCCACAATTGCAATTCACAACGAGAGGCATTTGGACCTCAATGGCAAGATGATGGCGATTTCTCCCATTTATCCTAATCGTTTTTGCCGTGTTTCTCCATGTTAGTTTCGGCCATTTCCTTCAATGAGGCATTTTTAACCGCTTCCCGGAGCCGCTTCCTCCCCTTCTCAATCCGTTGAAAGGAGTCCTGGGAAAGGCGAAGCCGACTGTCAATAAAGTCCCTCTCCTCCTCCAAAAGGCTTATGGCAGCATCCAGAATTTCCCTACCTGGACCATCCTCTCTTGGTAATCCTCCGAACAAGTGCTTTCCCATTTCCCCCAAAAACGGGGAGGGCTGGAAAAGGGTTTCTTCAAGGGTTTGGGCCTCCCGGATAGAGCTTTGGATGTTCAAAAGTGCTTCCTTTACCTGATCTTCCTTGCGGAGGGCAGGGTGGGTGTTCATCATCGGGATAAGCGTTTCGTTTTCCCTTTCCCCCAACGGACGAATAAAGCGATTGTGAATCTCCATCAGGCGATACGATTGCCATTTGGGATTGAGGGGCCTCGCCGCTTCAATGGCCACCACCCCGGCTGCCCCTATCAGGAGGCTAAGGCCCAAAAGGGCCATCCCGCCCCAAATCCCCCATGAAGCACTGGCCAGCCATACCCAGGCAATCAGGGCCCCGGCAAGGGCACCCCCGGCGTGCCCGGCGGTACTAACCCTTGCCGCAAAACTGATCATGGCCAATAGACCCAGGTTCACCATTACCTGGGTCTGCCACAAACGCCTTATCTTGCGGGGGAGCTCCTTCCTTTTCATGAGAAACCAGACGGAATCCGCGGCGATGAAACCAGAGATAGCAGTCGATGCCCCCGCCGATCCAAAGGGATACCAGGCAACGGCAAAACAGCCTCCCAACCAGGCGGAGCAAAGAAACATCACCAGAAAGGGGCCGGGACCAAACATTCGTTCGATATGGCGGCCAATGGACCAGAGGGCACTTCCGTTAAAAAGGATATGCAAGGCCCCAATATGGACAAAAGCGGACTGAAGCGGCAGCCACCAGCCACCCTCCTCCCATCCTCTCCCGGTGATCAACCCCAAGGTTAAAAGGGTTTGCTTGACCACTGCATCCGAGTCCTCCATGGCAAGGTAATGCCAAAAAGTATCCCAGGATTGCGAGCAAAGGTATCCACCATAGGCAAAAACAAGGATATTTGCCCATAGCAGCAGGTTCGATAAAGGGGCAGGAATTTTCCCCTGCAGGCTGGCCCGGATCCGGGAAGCAGGCTTGTCGGGGTGCACGATTTTCCCAGCGACCCAATCTTCCGGTCCATTGGCCCGAGACAGGATGGCAAGGGCGTGCGGGGTGGGGGTAAAGGCCACCTCCCCCGTTTGGATGGGTGACCTTTGAATCATTCCCTCTTGCCAGAGCCAATCGGCGGTTTCAGCCACTTTGGGCAAACTTAAGCCCGATCGTCGCGCGAATTGGGCCAAAGTCGCATGACCGGGAGGCTCGTTTTGACAAAATTCCAAAAAAAAGAGCTGGGAATTGTCGGAATAAACCGGTCCCGGAACCCCTTCTTCCTCCAAGGGTTCCTTCGCCATAATTTCCTTGTTCCGGACAACGGAGGGAAAGGAAGGAACAGGTATTTCGGGCTCGGTCACGGATCAAAAAACCTTTAATGGGAGGGAGGCGAAAACATTCCCGCTTTTTCAGCATAAGGAAACAGCCCGCCTGTCTCGATGATGGGGGCAACCTCGCCCAGGGACCGCAAAAGAAATTGCTCCCCGGTTGTTTCATTCACCATGGTGGAGGTGGCCAGCTCAATGCGGAGAACATCCCCGGTGCAGACCTTTTCGATGAGCCTTGCCGGAGTCTCAAAGGGGATGAGGTAGCCTCCATTGACCGCATTGCGGAAGAAAATGCGGGCGTAAAATTCGGCAATGACTGCCTTGATCCCTGCCGCATCCAGGGCAATTGGGGCGTGTTCGCGACTGGATCCACAACCAAAGTTTTTTCCGGCCACGATGATGGTATAGGGCGAAACAAATTCATCTCCCGCCTCATGGAAAGGGATGTGGCCTTTGGGAAGCCCCCCTTGGCTGGCGGGAACGCCAATGAGGGCATATTTGCCAAACTGCCTGTATTCCTCGGGAATGGAAGGGTTAAAGGTAAGGTATTGGGCGGGTATGATTTGATCCGTGTCGACATTGTCGCCAAGGACATAAACTTTGCCCCGAATGATTTCCGGCAGTTTCATGCGAAGTACTCCCTGGGGTCAGTAATCGAACCATTCAACGCACTGGCCGCAACCGTGAGGGGACTGGCGAGAAACACCTCCGCCTCCTTGTGACCCATCCGGCCGGGAAAGTTCCGGTTGGTGGTGCTTATGCACCTGAGGGCCGCATTGAGCCTCCCGAAAGTGTCTCCTGGCCCACCCAGGCAAGCCGCACAGGAAGCCTCGCCAATCTTGGCACCGGCATTGAGGAAAACCTGTTCCAGCGACTTGCCGTCAAGTGTTTCCGTTTTCAGGTTTTTGGCGATCTCTGTTGTCGCTGGAACGATGAAAGTGTCAACCTTCACGGTATGGCCATTCAACACCCTGGCCGCCGCCCGGAAATCGGTCATTTTGCCACCCGTACAGGAACCAATGTAGGCCCGGTCAAGCCGGGTCCCCACCAATTCATCGACAAACGCCTTGTTGTCGGGGCTATGGGGTTTGGCAACAACAGGCTTGAGTTGGGAAAGGTCATAAACCTTCTCGAACTCAAAAGTAGCATCCCCATCGCTTTGGGTCACTTCGTATTTTTTGCCCGATTTGTTCCGGGCGTTGACATAGTCAAGCGTTACCTGATCGGGTGCAATGACCCCGTTTTTGCCCCCCGCCTCGATTACCATATTGCAAAGCGTCATCCGTTCTTCCATATTGAGGCCAAAGACCCCCTGGCCATCAAACTCCATGGCTTTGTAAGTGGCTCCATCGCAGCCAATATCACCAATGACCGAAAGAATCATATCTTTGGCCATAAGCCAGGGAGGGAGTTCCCCATGAAACACGAAACGCATGGTAGGGGGCGTTTTTAACCACAACTTGCCCGTTCCCATCACAAAGCCCGCATCCGTATTGCCAATTCCCGTGGCAAATTCGCCAAAAGCTCCGGCATTACAGGTGTGACTATCGGTTCCCAAAAGCAATTCCCCAGGCCGGGTGTGCCCCTCCTCGGCAAGGGCAATGTGGCAAACCCCCTTGTAGCGGTCGGTCCCGACATCATAAAAATGGGGAAGGCCTTGCTCCTTGACGAAAGCCCGGAGCACATCCACATTGCGGTTGGCCATGGCATCCGCCGTGAAGATGTAATGATCGGGAATGATGACGACTTTATCCCGGTCCCATACCTTGGCGTTTTTGCCAAATTGCTTGTGAAAGACCCCAATGGTTCCCGGCCCACAAACATCATGGGTCATCAGGACATCGATATCGACCCAAATGTTGTCACCAGGGGCCACCCGGGCCCTTTGGGCATGTTTTGCCAGAATTTTTTCGGTTAAGGTCATACCCGCCATGATTCGCTCCGCCCAAGGTTCCTTCCTTAGTAATATAAGATCATTGGCTTCAATTCCCAAACCCGGTTCGGTATGATTTCCAAGCGTCAATTTCAGATCCTCACCCTTGGTTGCAAAGTCAATCAATACGAATCCCAGTTTGTCCGGGAGCTTTTGGAACAGGCAGGTTGGACCCAAACCGATTCCGGGAAAAACGACCTCTGTATTGTGAACACATGTACAGTAACCCACGAAGCGGATGCCAAAGGTCGCCAGGCCATCCGCCGCTTTCATGCCGAAAATCCCAAGGCAGCCGTGGTGGTGATGGGTTGCTTCGCCACCCGTGATCCGCAGGGAGTAGCCCAACTTCCCGGGGTAACCAAGGTCATTACCGACAAAACCAAGCTTGCCGAAGATTTGGCACCTTTTGGGGTGTTACCCACCTTGCAAGGGATTAGTCGTTTTGATGATCACCAGCGGGCCTTTGTCAAAGTCCAGGATGGTTGCCTCCTCAATTGCAGCTATTGCATCATCCCTTCGGTCCGCCCGGGAATGCGAAGCCGGAGCATGGCAGACATCGCGATGGAGGTTTCCCGATTGGCGGAGGCCGGGTATCAGGAAATGGTCCTGACCGGCATCCATTTGGGACACTATGGCCTCGATCTGAGCAAAGGCTTACCCAAGGAAAAGTGGAGCCGCCTTTGGCATTTGCTGGAAAGTCTCGACGCCTTGCCGGGCGATTTTCGCATTCGGCTTTCAAGCCTCGAAGCTGCCGAAGTGCGGGAAGATTTCCTGAAAGCATTAAAACAAAGCAGGCGGGTGGTTCCTCATTTGCACCTCTGTTTGCAATCAGGTTCGGACAAGATCCTTGGCGCCATGAGGCGAAGGTATCGAAGGGATTCGTTTTTGGACCATTGCCAAAGGGTTCGCGAAATCCTTGATGCACCCGCCCTCACCACCGATGTTATCTACGGTTTCCCAGGCGAAACGGAAAAGGACTTTGACGATACGGTGGAGGTCTGCCAAAAGGCAGGGTTTTGTAAAATCCACCTTTTCGCCTATAGCCCAAGGGCCGGCACCGATGCGGCCCGTTTCCCGGAAACGGTGGAACCCCAAATCAAGGCGGCCCGGCGCAAAAGGTTGCTGGAGGTCGAGGCTGGTCTGCTTGAAACCTATCAAACCCGAATGGTGGGCCGTGTTTTGGATGTGTTGGTGGAACAACCTCTGGAAAACCGGCCGGGTTGGGTTCGGGGTACCAGTTGCCGTCATGTCCAGGTCGGGTTCGAAGGTACTTTGGGGGCCCTGCGGAAACATCGGTTTCCCATCCGGATAACCGGGATCGAAAAAGGTCTTCTTTTGGGGGAACCCATCCCCATGAAGGAATCCGTTGCCCCCCTCAGGCCTGTTCCGAAAACGCAAAGATTTGCCCTAGAAACCATCTCCCTCGCGTAACCCATGTTTCGCGGTGGGAGTGGTTTTTTACGATCATTTGGCCAAATTTCGGACCTTTAGCCCAAGTTACGCAGTTGGAGTGATTTTTTACGATTTTTTGGTCTTTTTTGGGACCCTGATTGATGTTTTTCCCGGGAATTTGGAGTATGTCGAGTTCAAAACGGCATGTAGTTCCGACCAAGTTACTTGATATTTCCCGCTACTTGTGCGATTTTAACAATGGGGTTTGCAATTGTTCAGAGATCCTCTGAACGGATTTAAACCATTTGCCTTGGTTTGAGGGGTTGAATTTCGGTTGGGAACAAGAGGCCCATGTTTCAATCTCTCGCCTACATTTGGTTCGTGGTCCAATGGATCGGGCTTTCAGCCCTCAAATATTTGGGGGGGGTCCGAAACCTGGGCCGTTGGCCCAGGCTGGTATAGATCGGGCCTTTGGCCCGCAGAACCAAAACGGCAAGGGTAGGATTCGACCGGATTGTATTTGTCAGGCCACAGACATGGATTGGCATGCCACCTTCCTATTTTCACCGGCGTATGTTTTTAACGCCAACGGCGTGGCACCCTACCAGCCTGGGGCAACGCCCCAGGTACCCATTCCCGAATTCACAAAGGGCTGAAAGCCCGAGCTATCCCATTCCTCAGTCTCTCGCCAATCAGGATCAAACGCCTTGAAACAGACCCTGTACAGAGGATTTGTAGTCCCGACTTTTGCAGCGTGATTTAGCTTTTTCCCGGGAAAAACACGGTTTTCATGGTCCAAAATGCGTAACTTGGGTTAGGGGGGAGTGATTCCCACACAATAAAGATGGGTTTTGGTCCGAATGAGGAGGTTGTCTCCAAAAAGGGCAGGACTGGCCATGCAACCACCATCCAGAATCCCTCCACCCAGTTTCTTGAAGGAAGGCGAAGCACTGATGACAAATCCGGCCCCGAGGTCATCAAACAGGTAAATCCGCTCGCCTGCAAGTATGGGAGAAGCATGAAGTTTGCCCCCACCCAATCGCTCTTGCCACACCGGTTTTCCGGTTGCCCCTTCCAGGCAGGTTGCCGTGCCACCGGCATCCCGGTCCCGGGCATAGAATAGCAATCCATCCTTGGCCAAAATGGAAGCATACGCAGGGGTCCCACGGTTGGATTTCCAGGTGACTTTGGAGGTAATGTTTCCCGAAGGGGAATTTCCTGGTTCGACGGCATGAAGGGCAAATCCTCCATCCCCGGATTGCAAGAAAATTCTTTGCCCATCAGATTGGGGGACATTGGAGGCATTCATGCCTCCATGCCTGACAAACCAGAGTAGCTTTCCCGTTTCGGGATCAAACCCTTGTGTGTCCCCTGCGGAGGGGCAAATCAAAGTTCGTTTGCTTCCGATTTCAATGAGGGCGGGAGTAGCAAAGGCTTTCTTGTAATCACCAAAATCGGTATCGTAGGTAATGTTTCGATCCGTCCGCCAAAGCGTTTTTCCCGTTTTGGCATCCAGGCAGGTAAGGTATTGAAAATCATATCCATCAAAACAGAGGTACAACTTGCCAGAATCATAAACCGGGGAGGAGCCTGCTCCCCGCCAGTGATGACATGGTAAATCCTGACGGGCCCAAACCGTTTCCCCGGTTTTTGCGTCAATGCAGGCCGTCCCTGGACTTCCGTAATGAACAAATACCAAGCCGTCTCCCGCCGCAGGGGTGGGTGAGGCATAGCTGTTGTAAGCAATGTTGAATTGTGGCCTGGAAATTTCAAAAAGGACTTTATCAACGGCTTTCTTTCCTGTGGCCAGGTCTACCGCAACCAGCGATAATTTTTTGCCATCCTCGGTGGCATTGGAACACCATACCTTGCCGCCCTGGATGATGGGGCTAGACCAGGCTTTGCCTGGAACCGGAACTTTCCAGCGCACATTCTTCGACTCCGACCATTCCAGGGGGGGCGAGGCGACTGTCACTATCCCCCGGCCACTCGGACCGTGAAATTGATTCCAAAGATTGGTTTGAATGGGGTTGTCCGCTGCCAAAGTTGGGTTGGCATTCATGATGGCAAAAAGAAACCACGCAAACAGATAAAAACGGATCATGGTTAGGATTTCCGGGGCAGGGATTGCATGTGTGGCACAATGGCTAAGGTGGAGTTGGAATTCTATACCCAATTTGAACCATTGCCCATGGGGCCTGGCCACTATTGTCGATTAGCAAGGGAATATTAACGGGCTTGGGATAGTGCCCACCCATTCAAGGCCAATACTGACTCCGTCCCGGTTCAAAATCCCCAAACAGGTGGCAATAGTTGGTAGGCTCGTTTTCATGGGATTTCCTGAAAGGATTAATTCTTTGAACTCCCTTTAGGGGGAAATGGAAAGCCTATAAGCTAATGGAAACTAGGGTGACCCGGTTTGGGCCAATCCATGAAATGGCCCGGATACCCTTTCCAGGACCCATTGCCTGGGTTATGGGTTGGCTTAGAATTTCCATGAGCCTTATGGGAACAAAAAAATGAATCGACGAAACGCCATGGCCATTACCGCAACCGCCGGGATCGTCCCAGGTCTTTTGGCCAATGCTACCCCGGACCCAGGCAGTCTGCGTCAATCCATTGTGGCTTGGTGTTGGCGAAATTATGGTCCGAAATGGACCCTTGCCGAGGTCTGCCAGGCAGCCCGCGATTCCGGCTGCGTTTCGGTGGAGTTGATTCCACCCGAGGAATGGACAACTCTGAAAAAATATGGACTGGTTTGTGCCATCGCCACCAACAATACTGGCTGGGCCAAGGGATTCAATAATCCAGCCATCCTTGAGGAGGTTCGCAGCAAAACAACCAAGGCGATTGAGGACGCGGCCCTGGCAGGGATTGGGTCGGTAATTGGCTTTGTTGGCTCAAAATATGTCAAACCAGGAAATCCCAAAAGCGGAATTATCGCCCGGGATGAAGGCTACAAACATTGTGTAAAAGAATTGAAGGCAATGGCAAAAGTTGCTGAAAAACACAAAGTTACCCTTTGCATTGAGCACCTTAACAGTCGGGATGATAGCCATCCCATGAAAGGTCATCCGGAGTACATGGGAGACAACCTGGACGAGGTGGAGGCACTCATCAAGGAGGTCGGGTCTCCCCGGATAAAAATCCTTTTTGACATCTATCATGTCCAAATTATGCATGGTGACCTGCTTCGGAGAATCAGGAGCCTGGGCGAATGTATTGGACATGTTCATACAGCGGGAAACCCGGGCCGCGGAGAATTGGATGCGAGCCAGGAAATCCAGTACAAACCGGTGATGCAGGCCCTTTGGGATGCTGGCTACCGGGCCTTCATCGGGCACGAATTTTTGCCGACAAAACCTGCGTTAAATGGCCTGATTCAGGCGGTTACCACCTGTGCCATCTCAGGTTAAAACCTATTTGGGCACAACAAACCATAATAAAAAATGGTCCGGTTTGCCATCGCCCTTCAAAATGGCAAGAGGCCGGGGGGGGTGCCCGGCCTCTTGAAGGGGTATTTCACAAAACGGCCTTATTTGCTCATGAAACTGCCGATGGACATATTCTTGTCCAATTCCATGCGGAAATCGTAGGTAATCTTTTTGGCTTTTTCCCCCGCTTGGCCGGGTTCCACATCAAGGTCCCATCGAAGCAGGTTGCGGGACCTTTCTTCCCGGATGTAAAGGGCATCTTTTGCCATTTCCGGTTCCGCTTTCCCTAATAGCACATTTACCGTTTCGCCCTCCGCCAAGGGCAAGCGATCCCAGACCTGGACCTTTACTTTTTCCTTAAGGTAGCTTGAAGCCAAAATTCGGTATTCAAACTTGAGGACCTGATTTCCCCCTTGGGTGCTGCGGGTTTTTTCCATCAGGGTTCGTTTGACCTGAAGTTGGGGCTCAACCCCGAATCCTACGATAAATTGTTCCCCAACGGCGACAAGTGGCAGGGCCATCCGACCGACGAAATCACCCTGGTGGTACATGGTAGCCTCGCCTGGGAGGATCACATAATCACTCTTGTTGTTGAGATTTCCCTGGCGATAAACATGGGGGGTAAGGACTGGGACCGCCTTGAAGAAAGTTTCCACAGGAAGGTCAAAACGGGCAACCTCGAGTACCTGGTCATCATTTCTTGATGAGATGGTGGTCATTCCTGGCAATCGGTGGGAAATGGTAGGCCCTTCCCCTCCGGAAATGGGTCTACCACCCCGCCCGCCCAAGCCTGGTTTTTCATCCACAATCATGGTTAAATCCCGGGCCTGATCCAAGGCTCCGGCATAATTCCATATTTCGTTGCTTTGAAACTCATTGCGCAGGTTGGATTCCGTTTGGGCCCGAAAACGAAGTTGCTTTGCGGCACCTTCCAATTCTTCGGCGGTGTTGTTTCCCATGGGGTTCAGGATTTCAAGGTTGTTTGTTTTCCCTTCCAGGGCTTGTTTGATGTTATCCCGATTTTGGGTAGCTGCCAATTGGCCACCCTGCCCTGCCGGTTGATTCGGCATGCCCGGTCTCCCTTGAACCTGGGACATACTGTTTCTGGTAAGGACTTGGTTGGTGGTCAACACCACGGCAAGGGATCGTAATTCCGGAGGGGAAGCGTTCAACCTTGGTTGGGCATTGGAGACCTCAAGATTCACCCCGGACCAATCCTCCCCCGATTGCTGGGTAACCGCTGCCAAGTATTCCACTTTCACAATGTTAGCGTCGGCTTGAGGGGCAGCTCCTCCAAGGCCGCCTGGTACCAAAGGTGGCACCCCCCCCTGGGGAATGACATTTTTGCCGCTTCTTAAACGATATTGGGGCTTCCACGATGCGTTTTCCACGAGGTAGCTCAACTTGGCATGGGTTTTTCCTGCACCCACCCGTTCAACCACCAAAACGGCTTCCCGTTCGGTTTTGCTTGAACCGACGGAAAGTTCTCCGCGCTTCCTTTGGATAAATTGAAGCTTCTTTTGAAGTTCCTTGGTGGCAACGGATCGGTCGTGAACCTCTTTGTTCTGGTCCGTTCGGGAATCCATTAAGAATTTGGCAAGTTTTGTTACTTGGGCGCTATCCAGTTTTGCTTTATCGGTGGCTGCTACAGTGGTAGCTCCGGCAAAGGCCTCAAGCTTGGTCAAAAACGCCATATTACCGGTAAAGGTGGACATTTCGGAGGTGATTTTTGCTATTTCATCCTGAACCGTATCCTCTTCCACTTGAAGCTCACGAACCTCCTTGCGCGTGTCGGCTTCCACAGCCCTTGACCGAAAGCGGGTCGCCAAAACCCTAATGCCATCCGATCCCTCACCATAAAGCGATTTCCCCACCACCGAAGCAGGAAGTGGGCCGACCACGATTTCATGGAGACCTTTGGCCTCAGGAATCCGGACCTCCCTGGTTACCAAAGCGGTATCCGGATAGACGGTGACATGGGTAATACGACTGGTGGCAGGCTTCTCTATGGCTTTTCCGGGTTGAACCGCTGCGGTTTCGGGAGCCTGGCCCCAAACCAAAGCCGAGGTGAGCGAAAGCAAAAAGAGGCCCAGGAACCCTTTGTGGGGTTGGAACCTAATGTCATAAGGAACCACTGTGTTTTGCACGGCCAATTCTCCTGAACAGTTGGAAAGGATCATTCATTACACCAAAAGGGAGCTGGGATCAAAAGGCAAACTCCCAAGCTTACCCAAATGTTGGTGGCAACCTAACCTGTATGTTGCGATTAATCCTTACAATCCCTACTTTTAGTCGGGGATTTCGAAGCGATTGCCGGGAAGTCTTCGGATGGTACCTCTCGTTTCCATGTTCAGGGTGATCATGGCCATTTTTCCCATTGGCAATCCAAGAAGGCGGACCAGTTCATCGGCTTGACGGGGGCCCTGTTCAAGGGCCTGCCAAACCAGGAGTTCCTGGGGATCGGATGGTGCTTTGGGTAAACTCTTTTGCAGAAGGGGGCAGGCCCGCCCTGGTTCCCCTAAAAGGGCAACCACATCTTCGGCAGAGGTGCAGAGGTGTGCCCCTTGGCGGAGGAGGTTGTGCGTTCCCGCACAAAGGGCACTGTCCGCTGGCCCGGGAACCGCCAGAACAGGAATTCCTTGCTCTGCGGCATGGGTTGCGGTGTGCAATGTACCGCTTTTCAAGGCTGCCTCAATCACCACGACCGCCCGACTCATACCCGAAATGATTCTGTTTCTGGCGGGAAAAAGGCCTGCCTGAGGGGGACATGCCATATCGGCCTCCGCCAAAAGGGCCCCATGGTCACAAATCGCCTCCGCCAAGGATTGATGTTCCGCCGGGTAAACCCTGGACAAACCATTCCCCAAAACCGCAAGGGTCCGCCCACCGGCATCCAAAGCCGCCTGATGGGCACAGGCATCGATCCCCCTGGCAAGGCCACTAATTACCGTAAACCCACATTCAGCAATGCCTTGGGATATTTTTCTGGTCATTCGAAGGCCGTAGGGCGTGGCACCTCTTGATCCAACAATGGCCACAGAATCAAGGTCCCCCGGGTATCGCAAACCTTTTTCGTAAATAACCATGGGGGCATCCTCAAAAGGAACCAGGGTTTGAGGATAATCCGGGTCGATAATTGTGTGAAAAACCGCATCGTGCTTTTGAAGTAGTGCCCATTCCCGATCCAATTCCCTACCCAAACGGGCATGGAAAAGTCGCTTAACCAGGGTTTTCCCAACTCCTAGGATACCAAGCAAATCCGCTTCGGAAGCGGCGAATAAGGCCTTTGCAGACCCCAACGCCCTGATTAACCCTTTTCCAAGCCGGGGCCCAATTCCATCCACCAGGTGCAGGGCCAGTCTGGCAAACCGTTCCTCCCCAAAGGGGTTTTCTGGAAAAAGGCCGTTCATAGGGACCTGCCTGAATGGATGGAAACCCTTGGGTTCAAAATAAGGGAACAATTTCCTTGAATGGGGTAAATGGGCTTTTGCCTGTACCTGGGACCCATTTATCAACTAGAATAGGGTTATGTTTCCAAGTCAGGAGCCTTTTTTGGCCGGGCAATAAATCATAACGATTGGAAAAGGGCAATGGATGCTGTTGTTGAGGAAATCCTGAGGCTCAAAAAAGAGAAGGGTGCCACCATTCTGGCCCACTATTACCAGGAGGGCGAGATCCAGGAATTAGCCGATCATACCGGGGATAGTTTGGCACTCGCTCGCATTGCAACCAAGGTGGAGACGCCAGTGATCCTTTTTTGTGGGGTTCATTTCATGGCGGAGACCGCCAAAATACTCAACCCTGAAAAAATCGTTTTGCTGCCGGATAGGAAAGCGGGTTGTAGCCTGGCAGACAGCTGCCCTGCGGATAAATTGGCCCGTTATCAGGAAATGCTTCGGATCAATGGCCGCAAGTTCCAAACGGTCACCTACATCAATTCCACCGCAGCGGTAAAGGCACTTTCCGATTGGATTGTGACCAGTGGGAATGCAGAGGAAATCATAAAGCGAGTCCCCCTGGATTATGAGATTCTTTTTGTGCCTGATAAGCATCTTGGCCGCTACTTGCAGGAAGTAACGGGCAGGCAAATGATCTTTTGGGATGGGGCCTGCATGGTCCACGAGATTTTTAGTGTAAAGGACTTGCTTGACCTGAAACGAAAAATGCCCCAATCCATCACCATTGCCCACCCGGAGTGCCCTGCCAACATTCTTGAGCATAGCGATTTCACGGGGGGTACCGAAGCGATGATCCGCCATGTGGCTACATTCAGCGAGCCGAAAGACTTCCTGGTTGCAACCGAGCCAAATATGATGTGGCAATTGGAAAAACGATTTCCCAAGCACCGCTACCATGGCGTACCCGGGATTTCTTGCGCATGCAACAAGTGCCCTCACATGGCTTTGAACACGCTTGAAAAACTTCGCGATTGTCTTGAAAAAATGGACCCGCAGATCGAATGGCAACCCTTTTTTGACCAATCGGGGGAAGTCCTGCGCCGAAGCCTTCTGCAATAACTTTGCCAATTGGCTGCAGGTGGCGAATGCCTTTCGTAAAGCCACAATAAAACAGCCTCCCGGTTTTATCCCGGCAGGCTGGTAATTGGTCCCAGGAAAAAAATCCTTAGACGGTGGCGACAGCGGCCTCAGATACGGGTTCATCCGGTTTGATGAGGTCCACCGTGTCAAAAGCTATCCGCTTTTCACCTTTTTCGTCGGTTAATACCTTGGTGTGGATTTCCTGGTGTTCGCCAAAGGCGCCACGGAGCAGATCCTCCGAAAGGGGATCTTCGAGGAAGTTTTCAATGGCACGACGCAATGGCCTGGCCCCAAAATCGAGACTTGTCCCCTTCTCGATGAGGAAATCCCTTGCCTCGTTGTTTACCATCAGGATGAGGTTTTTTTCCTTGAGCCTTTTGGCGACTTTTACCAATTCGATGTCCACAATCTGGCCAATGTCGTCTTTGGTAAGGCTCCTGAAAACGATGATATCATCGCACCGGTTAAGGAACTCCGGGCGAAAGTTGCGCTCCATAGCCCCCTTCAGGGATTCTTTCATCTTGGCATAATTGGCATCTTCATCCCGGCGGTTATGGAAACCAAACCCGCCCGCCTTGCCCGTAATCTCCTCGGCACCGACATTGGAGGTCATGATAACGATGGTGTTTTTGAAGTCTACAATCCGCCCGATATTGTCCGTCAGGCGACCTTCCTCCATGATCTGGAGGAGCATATTCCAGACCTCCGGGTGGGCCTTTTCGATTTCGTCCAAAAGGACGACGGCATAGGGACGCCTCCGGATCTTTTCGGTGAGTTGGCCGCCTTCCTCATAGCCTACATATCCAGGCGGGGCACCAATGAGGCGACTGACATTGTGCTTTTCCGCGTATTCGGACATGTCTATCTGAACGAGAGCGCTTTCATCCCCAAACATGAAGGCGGCAAGGCGTTTGGCCAAAAGGGATTTACCCACCCCGGTTGGTCCTGCAAAGATAAAGGTTCCAATGGGACGCTTCGGATCCTTGAGGCCGGCCCGGCTCTTGCGAACCGCCCGACTGATGGAGGTGATTGCTTCTTTTTGGCTGATAACCACCTTCGCCAATTCTTTTTCCATTTCCAGAAGGCGTTTGGATTCGTCTTTTTCGAGGCGCTTTAGCGGCACGCCTGTCATTTTGCTGACAACCTCGGCAATGACCTCATCGTCGACAACGCCGTCGATTTCTTTCGATTTGTCCCGCCAATCACGGGTGATGGTTTCTTTCTTTTTCTTTAGCTTGTCCGCCTGATCGCGAAGCTGGGCAGCCTTTTCGAAATCCTGTTCGGCGACAGCGGATTCCTTTTCCTGATTGTATTTTTCGATGGTTTCATCAATCTCTTTGAGATCGGGGGGACGGGTCATGGCCTTTAGCCTAACCCGGGCACCCGCTTCATCAATGACATCTATGGCCTTGTCCGGCAAGCAACGCCCTGTGATATACCGGTCGGAAAGCTCCACCGCCGCTTTGAGGGCAGCGTCTTTTATTTGAACACGATGGTGGGCTTCATACCGGTCCCTAAGGCCCCGGAGGATTTCAACCGCCTCCTCCTTGGAGGGTGGATTGACCATGATTTGTTGAAAGCGCCGTTCAAGGGCTCCATCCTTTTCGATGTACTTGCTGTACTCGTCAAGGGTTGTGGCACCTATACATTGAATTTCGCCCCGGGCAAGGGCGGGTTTTAAAACATTGGATGCGTCGATGGCACCTTCGGCCCCACCTGCTCCAACGAGGGTGTGGAGTTCGTCGATGAAAAGGATCGTGTTTTTCGCACGCCTGACCTCGTTCATGACCGCCTTGATTCGCTCTTCAAACTGGCCCCGATATTTGGTTCCTGCAACCATCATGGCAAGGTCAAGAACAACGATCCGTTTGTCACGAAGGAGTTCCGGAATATCCCCATCAATAATGAGTTGGGCCAAGCCTTCCACAATGGCGGTTTTGCCCACGCCGGCCTCACCCAGGAGGACCGGATTGTTTTTGGTCCTGCGGGACAGGATTTGAATGACCCGTTCGATTTCATTGGCCCGGCCAATAACGGGATCGAGTTTGGCCTGGCGAGCCAATTCCGTGAGGTCCCGGCCAAAGCTGTCCAAAGCAGGTGTTTTGGACTTTCCTTTGGTGGGTCGTTCACTTTTTTCGCCACTACCTCGTTCACTGCTGCTTTCTTCAGGTGGCATGGGTGTGCTGTGCCCCAACAGGTTTAAGACTTCCTCGCGAACTTCTTCCAACTTGAGCCCCAGGTTCATCAAAACCTGGGCTGCAACACCTTCCTGTTCCCGGAGGAGTCCCAAAAGGAGGTGTTCGGTGCCAACATAGTTGTGATTGAGATTGCGAGCCTCCTCGTTGCAATACTCGATAACTTTTTTTGCCCTGGGTGTATGGGGAAGTCGGCCAATGGTGACCATATCAGGCCCGGATTGAACGATTTTTTCGACTTCCATCCGTATTTTTTTTAAGTCCACATCAAGGTTTTTGAGGACATTTGCCGCAACCCCTGATCCTTCCTTGACGAGCCCAAGGAGGATATGTTCGGTGCCAATATATTCGTGATTGAAACGCTGGGCCTCTTGGTTGGCCAATTGCATTACTTTGCGGGCCCGGTCGGTGAAGCGCTCGTACATTCCATCTCCACATAAGGTTGTGGAGCCTGCCTTCCAAAGAATCCCGCCAGAGGTCCAAAGCAAGTCACAAATCTGGCTCGACCACGGAAACTTTAGGGTTTAGGCCCCTGCACTCACCCTCCATCTTATAACCAATAAAAAGTTGAATCAAGCTTCCGTCCAGTCAATCTCCCTGGAATACCCTCCCCTTAAAAAAATAGACATTCCGCCCAATGGGCAGGTTGGAAAAGGACTTTTGAGAAAGTTTACCGCGATAGGATAATTTATGGTTGCTACGAAGGCAAAGGAGGCAATCCAGGCAAAACAGGTGGTGGCTCTGGGGAGGGTGGAGTCATCGCCGGATCGAGGGGAGCGGGGGAGCTTGGGAGGGGTTTTGGGGTTGTCGGGGGGGCCGAAAGCGGCGGATTTGGGGAACCCTCCGGCATGGGTACCGGCATGGGTAATAGGGGAGCGGGAGCCATAGGGATCGGATTGGTAGCAGGAATGGAAACCGCAGGAGGAGATTCGGGAGGGGGGACCGCAACCGGCCCGGTAACAGGTTCTGGAACCTTGGGTGTTGAGGGTAACGGCGGCATGGCAGCGTTTGTCATGGGTAAAGGAGGAGGGATGCTGGGGGGAGGATTCATAGGAACAATGGCCTTGGTTTCCGGAAGCACCGGTACGGCGGGAGCCATCGGCGACCCGACGGGAGGGGATCCAAAGGAACCGGGAGCAACTGCTGGGCTTGGAGAAGGGGTTCCCCCCGAAGGTAGGCTGGTAGTGGCACCCATGGGGGGGGCTGAACCAAGGCTTAGGGCTTCAACACCTACCACCCTGGCTTTGGGGGTTGCCAAATCGACTTTTACCGCGGATGAGGTGAGAACGGCGGATTTGTTTCCCGCCTGATCAACACATTCCAGTTTGGCGAAAAATTGGAACGGAAGCCCCGTTTCGGGCATTTTCCAGACAAATCTTCCCGTGTTGGCAAGGGGCTCCGGCCCGATGGGGGTCCAGGGACCATCGACCGAGGTGGCATACGAAATCGCAATGGGGGTTGGCCCAAGAAAGCGATCTGCCGCAGTCCAAACAAAGGTCATGGTTCCCTGATCAATGCCCCGACCCACCTCGGCGGAAAGCAGCTTTAATTGAGGCTTGGTTTCATCTACTTCCACCCAAATGTGGGGAAGATCGCCTGGTCTTGGAGGGGCCTCTCCCAAATCGACCCCTGAACGGGCCACCAAAGTAAAACCATAGCGGCCCTCCTCAGGAACTTCGAGAATGCAAGGGGGTGTTTTTTCAGCATCTTGCGGATATTTATTCCAGGTTTGTCCCCCATTACGGGTATACCAGACCTCGATCCGGGAAATGTCCGAAGGTCCCACCTCGTCCACCTTGAAATTGAGCTGAAAGCGCTTGTGATTCACCATCAGGACATTGGGGGGTAACCCGTTTCCCGCCCCCGGGGCCCCGCTGGGAATTGTTGTCCCCTGGGCCCCTGCCGTTTTGGTTTGTCCAGGGACAAGGAGTAGGGTTTGTTCCCCTAAATTTCCCGATTTGTCACGGACAACGAGACGCGTTTCCACCTGGCCCGGGGAGGGATTCCAAACATGACTTCCGGTGGCCAAGGGCTGTACCCCAAGAGGAGTCCATGAGGGAGACCCTGCCGACCGGGACTCCACCGAAAGCGTTTGCAAGTCCACTGCTTCATCACGAATTTCCCAATCAAGGGAGGCGGCCCCGGCTGCATTGATCGCACCTTTGAGGAACATTTGGGGAGGAACAGTATCCACACAGATTTTGAGACCTGGGACGGCCAGATTCATTGTCGATGGATAATAACGATTTTGTTTGTCCTGGGTTTGAACCGCAAACCAATACCAACCATCTTTGGGTGCCCTGAATGGAAAAGATCTCTGGTTGGCTTGGGCATATCCCAAATAGCGCCAAGTCCGACCAAAATCGTCACTTACATGGAGGAGGACACTGTGGATTCTTTTGTCGTTTGGATCCTGACTGAAAGGGATAAGCAAGGAACTTTTATTGGTGTAATACGATTTTGGTTCCGGATTCGAGGGAATATCTTGCACTGGTTGGGCATTGGCCTTTTCTGGGGAAGAAAACGCCAAAACCAACCAAACAAAAATCCCAAACCCTGCCGGAAAAATTGCTCCGGTGGGAAATACCAGCCCCTTCAGGGATTCCCAACACTTAACCATGAATCAATTGCTACCCTTGGAATCGCCTCCTCCCTTCAAAGGGCCAACCATGACGGCATAATCGGCAGATTGAGAGGAATTGGCATCCTTTACATCGGCCATAAAGGGTCAATAACATAAATGATCCAAATAGCGTTTGGTTTTGTGTAATTAGGGGCTTTGGGATGATTGCGTGGTAAACAAGGCAGTTATCCCAGGGTTTTATTATCCAGGTTGGCTTGGGACGAATTGGATAGGTTTTCCAAAGGTCGGGTTAACCCCAGGGCTTTGAATACCATTTGGCGGACCGATTCTCCAACCTCTGGGGGAAGAAAACTGGCCACCAAAAGGATCATAAGCGTGCTAAACATGGTTAGGCCCATGAGGATGCCAATGCCGGTATGAAGGAGGACCGCCCCGGCCATCATGACCCATCGCCAACGAGGGTACCAAACCAGAAAAGGGAAGGCCAATTCCAAAAGGAGGGTGAAAACACAACCTGCGGTCATGGCGACCTCCCACAAGGGCCGGTTGTTGGCCAGGAAACGAAGGATCTCAAGGTAAAACGGGGAATCCATGGGATTAAACTCATAGTTGGCCATTACCGACCATAAAGCGTTTCCATTCCACCAGGATCCACCCATAAGTTTTGAAGTTCCCGAAGCAAGGTAGATAATCGAGAAATGAATCTGCATTAACCGGGTGACAAAGGTGGCCCACCCTGTGGCAGGTGGGGGGGCATCCCAGGAAGGGTCCATGGCTTTTTTGCGACGCAACCTCGAAAGAAGACTATCAAGGGAAAAAGCCTGGTCGCAAGGACCGATCATCATGTATAAACAAAAGATAGCAGCAATGGTGTCCATTCCAAACAAATGTGTCGGAGCGCGCTGGATATAGCTGACAAGGCCAATCCAGGTTAAAACCGCTGTTGTTCTGGTAAATAAACCCAAAGCAAACGCCAGGTTCGCCACCAGAATGCCAATATGTACCGCCCAAATCCCGGTCGGGTGGTTTACATGGTAGAAGATGCTGAAATTAAAGACCTTTCTGAGGGATTTGTCTTCCTTGTAATCTGACCAGTCGGTGGATGGGGAATAGACCAAACTCTGACTCCGCTGCTCGGTAATCCTTGTTTGGTCAATCCATGCATCCGGTCCAACGGTTGAAAGGAGGTCAAATGTGTAAGAAAAGTGGATATAAAAGATAGTCAACCCTGCAAGGAGCCTCATCAAACCAATCAGGGAGGGGCTGGTGGGTGCAAAAAAGAACCTGTCCAAATCCAAAAAAAGTTGTCTGATAAAACCGGTAAGCGAAGCTGGTGCGCCTTCGATGGTTTCCTCAGGGTGGTTGGGAGACTGGTTCATTTTTTACCCTCCTTGGCAAGATCCAGGCCTGAATGAAGGACAAAATAATCCAAACAGGAAGGGAGGAGTCCATCCGGATTACGCCGCCTTAATTCGGCAGCATTGTAAATAGGAAAAGCAAACCAGAGGAATCCGTCTTTATCATCCAGCATTTTTCCGGTTGCGTCATAATCCCCGTAAAAATAAGGGACAAAAGTAGAAGGATCGAGGGGGGAAATCCCCCTGGCCAAATCAGGTGCCGCCAAAATCGAGTGGGTGATGCGGTAGATTCGGATTTTGGAAATCGTCGCTTTGGGGTTATCCTCCGGGTGGGCATAACTTTTGGCAATGTGCCTGGCGTAGGAGGACAGGATCGTTTTCACATGAGGCTGGGGTTCCCTGTAGGCCAACCCTGATTGTATATCGGAGGGTAAGGGAGGGATTTGAGGGGAGTTTTCCAGGCCGGCCGCGGTTCGCCTGGGCAGTAATTCGGAAAAATAATGGCCGGGAGTGTAACCGTTTGCCATGTTGATAGCTTCACCCACAGACAAGGTCCGCTGGTAAAGCAATGGTATTGGGCTGTCCCCCCTGTGAGGAATCCGGATCCAACGACTTTTGCCATCGGAATAGTCGATTCTGTACCACACAAGGGTTGCGGGACCCGGTTCCGGTGAATAAAAATGGTACGCATTGTTCATGTAAAGGAAGTGAAGGTAGGGGCGGTATACCTTTACCCACAAATAGGTCGAAACCCATGGGGCATGGGTGCCGGGAGGATCCACGGAAGTGACTGCACTCAAGATTCCCACAAAGTGAAAACCAACCAAACATACAAGGATAACCTTGCGAATTATCAGGGGCATCAGGATCAAAAATGCCCCAAAAACAGCTACCCCGCCAAGTACCAACCCCAAATTCTTCATGGTGTCCCAGTCCCGGCCGGGATCATCGGACGTGGGCAAGATCCAAAAAGTCGATCCCACCTGGAGCATGCCAACCAGGCAAAGGACCCCCACGGCAATCAACCGTTGGTTAACCTCAATCAACCGTTGATTAACTTCATTCAACCAATCCCGGATTACAAATTGGCAAGCCAAACCCAGGAACAGGGCAATGATAAGCGACCAAAGGCAACGCCAATCCTCGGCCAGGTGCCCCGAAAAGACCGCTCCGCCAAAGGTCAAAAGGCTTGCCGCAGCCAAGGGGGTCAGGGCCGGGCAATCCCTGAACCAACCCATCCATTCCTGCAACACTCCACCCGAGTCCTGCTCATCCCGGTTTGCCTTCATTTCCCAACCCTCTTGGAATTGTCTAGCTTCGTCATCGGCCATATGCAGGCAATGCCTTCATTATGGGGACGCAACCAGAGTAAGGGCAAAGGGCTAATTTCGGTTTATTCGTTTCCTACGGAACAAGGTACCCAGCATTGTTAGCCAATTTGTTCAAGTTTGAGGTAGGACGAAGACGGGGCTGGAAGAACTTTCAATAAAAGCCTATAAACCTGAGACATTTGCCCCACTAACAATTTTTTTCAAACGGCCAAATTTGGCTTTTTTTGGACCAAATCAGGAACACCATGGTCCCAATCGCCAAAGTGACAGCACCCAACACCATAAAGAAATTCCCGGTGGTGAGGTAAATGTAAAGCCAACCCACCAATGCCACAAAACAAGGCAACGGATAAAGGACCATTTTCCAGTGGACGAATAAATCCGGGCGGGTTCGCCTGAGGACCATAACTCCAATTGCCTGAGCCACAAATTGTTCAAGAATGCGGGTGGCAATCAAGGCGGTGATAAGCGTGTCCAAACTGAAAAAACTCCAAAACAACACCATGCCCCCGATCAGCAAAAGCGAACGGTGGGGAATTCTGTGTTTTTCATGGACAGCGGCAAACCAGGGAAAGAAATGTCCGTTTTTGGCGGCGGCATAGGGTACCCGGGAATAGCCTAACATCCCCGAAAAAGAGGATGCGAAGCAACTCCCCATGAGGAGGATGGTGATTGCAATGGCGGCCCATGGACCATGGCGTCGGTTCATGAATTCCGCGGCAAGGTTCTCCTTGAATTGGGTTGCCTCCCGCCAGGGAATAATATTGACAAAGGCCAAATGAACGAGGCAAAAAAGGATTAACACGGTTATAACGCTGCAGAGGATGCTAAAGGGAATGGTTCGACCGGGTTGTTTAACCTCACCACCAAGATAGCAAATATTGTAATATCCAAAATAGGAATAAATGGCCAAACCCATGCCCGCTCCCAAGGCCACGCCAAAATTTTGGGGTACCTCCTCGGGCTGGACGGGTTCGAAAAACGCTTCCATGTCAAGGCCAGGCAATCCTTCGGAAAGGATCCAAAAGAGGGCTCCCAAAACGCCAACCATTAATAATACGCTTATTTTTCCAAGGTCGGTAACCTTCCGGTAAAGCAGAAACAGAATGAGAACACCCATGCCAAACCCGATCAAACGGGAAGGGGAAAGGGTGAAATCGATCGCCTTAAACTTTTCAATGGAATAGCTAAAGGTGTAGGTGTGAAGTTTGTCGATCGCCTGGAATTCCGGGCTGATCGCGGTAGAAAACTGGGAAGCGGCCACCAAACCCGAACCCACCTCAAGGGGACCGCTTATCAGAATCTGCCAAACGAAAAGAAACGCCATGAGGCGGCCCCATCTGTTTCTGCCAAACGACTCCAAAAGAAAATGGTAGGAGCCACCCGATGCCGGCAAGGCAGCACCGAGTTCGCCCCAAACCATACCATCTGCCAGGATGAGGATGCCGGCCACCAGCCAGGCGACCAGGGCATAAAAACCGGGAAGGTATCCTAATATGAGGGGAATGGTGGCGAAAACACCCGCTCCAACAATTTGGGTGATGTTGATAGCGGTCGCCTCCCAAAATCCAAGTCCTTGGGTTAGGTTCGGCTGGGGGGGTGATGTCATGTTTGGGGTCCAAAATATCCTTGATGGCCAGAGGGTTGACTACCGATCCCGAAGGGGAGTGTCCCATTGATTTATTTGCCTTTCCCATTGAAAAACGGGTTGGGCTACTGGTTGAAAATCCTTAATGTGCAAATCGACCGAAATACGGCCCTGATATTCGTTGATTGAGGGGGCAAAGGCCAAACAAATGTCCCCTCCGCCCGAAAGCATTTCATCTTTGCGTGACCCCATATGGAACCCTACCGCTTTGATGCGGGTCTCGCCCTGTTTGAGGTAAATCTGAATCGTGTTGCCATCCTTGCCTACCAGCCGTGGTTCGCCATCGATTTTGAGTCCCGTTGCCATGTAAATGGGTCTGGGATTGGCACAACCAAATGGTTCCAAATCATCAAGCATCCTGATCACACCCGGGGACATTGCCAGCAAAGGAACCTCTGCCTCAATGCGTAGTTCAGGCACATTTGGTTGTCCCCCCTGTTGCTGGGATACTGCCGCCTGGAACCGTTCCCGGAGGGCATCCAAATGTTCAGGAAGAAGCTTGAGGCCAACCGCGGAAGCATGGCCACCACCCGTGATCAACAGGTCTTTGCATTGATCCAGGGCCGCCTTAAGGTGAATTCCAGGGGTGGTTCGGCCTGAACCTACCGCCATGTGTTCCATGGGAGTCCCCTCAGCGCCTTTTCCCAACATCAAAACGGGCCTACCAAAGGATTCCACCAAACGGGTTGCGACGATTCCCACCACCCCTGGAGTCCAGTTTTTGCGAAATAGGACCATTGCGGAAGCGTCGGCCTGTCCCGTCTTTTCGACCTCGTCTTTAGCCTCTTCAACCATGGTCCGTTCGATCGATTGGCGTTCCTGGTTGTATTTATCAAGGACCAGGGCAATCTGTTTTGCCCGACCTGATTGATCCGTAGTGAGCATCTCCACCACAAGCCTTGCACATCCAAGCCGACCCAGGGCATTTAGCCGGGGACCAAGTTTAAATGCAACATCCTCCCCCTTTAGTGGTTTGGAGGGAGAAATGCCGGCGACATCCAAAAGGTGGTGGATTCCAGGCCATGGAACATTTATTAGATGGGCCAAGCCAAATCGGGTAATTACCCGATTTTCGTCAATCAATGGGACAACATCGACGATCGTCCCAATTGCGGCAAGGGCCAGGCAGTCTCTGATGTGGGAACGCAATTCGTCAGGAACCCGGGCCGATTCTCCCCCCGGAGAGGCCAGTCCCCATGCCAACTTGAACGCAACCCCTGCGCCGGAAAGGTTTTCAAAAGGGGCCTTATTCCCAGGAAGGCGAGGGTGAAGGATGGCATTGGCGTTTGGGAGTTCATCGCCAAACTCGTGATGGTCGGTAACAATTACCTTCATCCCCAATTGTCGGGCCAAGGCCACAGGGCCAACCCCCGTAATCCCACAATCCACACTAATTAAAACTGTGGCACCTGTGGCATGAATCTCGGAAATGGCTTCCTCATGGAGACCATATCCCATGCTTAATCGGTGGGGAGTATAATAATGGGCATTGCCACCCAGCTTGTTAAGGGTGCGTACCAAAATCGCAGTCCCGGTACAGCCGTCCGCATCATAATCTCCATAAACACAGATACGGGCCCGGTTATTACAGGCTTCCTTCAATAGGTTGACCGCTTCCTTCATATTCCCCAATGAATCGGGTGGATAAAGTCCTGCAATGGAAGGGTTTAGAAACTTTTTTCCGGAAACGGGGTCCGTTATTCCCCGAGCAGCAAGGATTCGAGCAATCATTGGGGCAATTTCAAGGGATTTGGCTAAAGCTTCAAAATCTCCTTCCGGGTCGGGTTGAACAATCCACCGTTTTGGTATGTGTGCCAAGGAAAACTCCAGGAATCAATGGTTAGGGTTCCTTTTAAATTATCCGAAAAGGTTACCAATTGTCCTCTTTGTGGTTGGAAGACTAAAACGGCAACACCGATGGTAGGGATCCCGCAACCGCCTTTTACCCAGACCATTCGATCATGGCACTTTGTGGAATCAGCAAACCTTTAAAAGTGCCGATGGACAAGAATACCTACGGGTTCCAAATCCGTGCCAGCATGTATCGCACCATGGTTTACAAGGAGGTTTTTCGTGAAACACAAAGGAAATAATTGGATCCTTTTGGCTCTACCCTTGATGGGTTTGATGGGATGTCGAACTTTGTCCGTATCCAAGGATTGTGATTGCTCCCCGGGCCTTGGAAGGATTGGAACAAGCATTAACGAATTAGGAATGAACATAGTGGCTCGGAGCCATAAATTGGGTTTTGGGGAAAATACCCTTGGGAATTGTTCCACCTGCGAGACCACCAGTGAATTCATGGGGCCTAAGACTCCCCTGTCCTTGGGTAAGGTAAGGGAAGGCAAGATTATTGAAGGAAAGGTCATCGAATCCAAACCAAGGAACCAATCCAACCCGGTAGTCGTCCCGGATGAGGTTTGTAAACCACTACCTAGCCGGGATTAATAAAATAAAAAACGATTCCAAAAACGACACAACCCACTTGATTAAAGTGGGTTGTGTCGTTTTTAGCCCCTCAAAAAAGCTGTAATAATTTGAAATGGTTGTAGTGGTTTGAGGGGAAAAACAACATGCAACGAAAATAGGGAGACAGGGTGGGGGTGGTAACCAAGAAAACAAGGCAAAGCTGCTCAAGCAAGTCAAAGAGGGGGCCGATGATAAAATTGGAAAGTCGCCAAATCCTTTTGTTGATCCAGAATCGGAATCTGGTGAGGGGATGAGGCGGGTGACCCAGGCCGGAAGCCAAGGAGCCACTAGGGTTCCTTGGGGTTGAATCAAGGCCCGTAGAAGAGTCCATGGAGGTTCTCACCCGTGAAAGCTGCGATCCTGCTTCTCACTTCGGCTTGGATGGCGAGCGATAATACTCAAGCTCCTGCCAATAAAGCTGCCGCCGACAAGGCGGGTAAAGCTGCCGCCTGTAAGGGCGGGGCACATTGTGGCGATTTCCTGTCTAACCTTAAGGGCAAGCTAAGTGGCCTTACCGGTCACCTTGGCGGAAAATCCTGTGGGGACAAGGCGGCTGCAAGCAAAGGCGGCACCAAAGGCTGTGGAGATTTGAATCTCCTGGGCGGCCTTCGCGATAAGCTTGCCAGCCTTGGCGAAAGCGCCAAGTGCGGTTTGGGCGATTTGAAAAACCGCCTTAGTGGCCTTGGTCATTGCTGCACCAAAGCAGCCGGTGGCAAAGCCGCTGATGGCAAGGGCGGGGCCAAGGCTCAAGACGCTGGTAAAGGCGGCAAGAGCGGAGCTAAAGCTCAAGACGCCGGTAAGGGCGGAGCCAAGGCTCAAGACGCCGGTAAGGGCGGAGCCAAGGCTCAAGACGCCGGTAAAGGCGGAGCCAAAGCTCAAGACGCCGGTAAAGGCGGAGCCAAGGCTCAAGACGCCGGTAAAGGCGGAGCCAAAGCTGGAACCAAAGCTCAAGACCCAGGCAAGGGCGGAGCCAAGGCTGGAACCAAAGCTCAGGACCCAGGCAAGGGCGGAGCCAAGGCTCAAGACGCTGGCAAGGGTGGCAAGGGTGGGGCCAAAGCTCAAGACGCCGGTAAAGGCGGAGCCAAGGCTCAAGACGCTGGCAAGGGAACCAAGGCGGACGCTTCTGTCCCCGGAACTCCCGCTGTACTCGCTAACCCTTTCTAAATAATCCCTTTGACGAGCGAAACAAGGCCGGGTTCCCCGGCCTTGTTTCATTTATGGGCATTTTGGTTTCCCCGGGTATCCTCCTCCAGGTGAAAATGATGCAACATCCGGTGGTAAAAGGGTGCCAACATGATTCCCATCAGCGTTAAATAAACGATGCCACAATAAAGGGCATAAAAGGTTGAGAATAGTTTGCCCGATTGGGTTTTGAATTCAATTACGGGGCCCATACCCGAAAGAATCATGGACGCATTATGGAGCGAATCGATTCCCGAGCTTTCGGCAAAGTACCAAAACCCGACCGTCCCAAGGAGGAGCGAAAACAGGGTAATGAAAATCGCAAGGGAAAAGTTCCACACGACCCGGAGTAAAAACCTGGGGATACTTGCCAAAGGTTTGTTTTTGCGTTCAAGCCGGGTGATCATTTCCGCTACTCCCGATCAGGAATCTCAAAAGGACAACCGTTTCCAGGAAAGATTGTCCCTTATCGTTGCCGCCAAAGGACCTCCATTGGAATGCCTAGATTCTGGCGAGCGAAATCAACCTCCTTCAGAAATCGTTTTGCATCCTGAGGATACCCAGCCGTGCCCACAAGCCCAACTACTTTTGTTTGCCACCAAGCATTAAAGGCATACATGCTTCGTTCCCGCAAATATTTGGCTATCATGGATGCTATTGCTACGGGCAGGTGATTTTGGTCTGCCTTGGATTCAAAACAAACCCTAAGCTCTTTTTCCGTTTGAATTACCCGATAGTCTGATTTGGCAAGGGACTCTTCTCCGGGAGCAACCCACCCCCCCAAAACCGATCCCAACCAAGCTCCGTAACGATCTCTTCCACCCAGTTTATCCACCACGGCAAAGACCCCTTCCCCAGGGGCCGCAAGGTCCAATCCCCATTGAAGAAACCGCCCTACCCCATCGGTAAGGACAGTCGCCTTGCTTTGGGAATCCTCCACCGTCTTGTTAAAGGCCCGAGGGAAAACCATCCGAACTCTGACATGGATTGGTCCCAATCCATTTTCCGCCAATTCCCTTTCCCAAACCGACAATTGGTCCACACGGTCCGTTGATTTTTTCTGGAAGGGAAAGGGTAAAAGTGGATCATGCCAAGGTTCCAGGGCCTCGTTAGCGGGCTCGATCCAAAACGGGGCCAGGGATCTCCAAAGGTTTTGTCCCATCGGGGTAATCCCTACCATGAACAGGGCATTTTCCAACCTTTCCAAACCTTCAAGGGGCCTGGCCGCAGAAAAAACTTCCTTGGAATCATCCACCAGGATTTTTTTGTTTGCTTTGCGTTTGTCTTTGGTAACCGCATTCCCAAGAACATCCCACCACGAAATCAATTCCTTTGGAATGGGTAGGGGTGGTTCTGAAGCCACCCGAATCGCCACGCCAACCTGAACCAATGGCCCCAGATTGGGTCCATACCCCGCTTCATCCACACCTATGTGCCAAATGCCGCCTTTGGTCTCATCCATTCGCCTGTTTCCATGCCCTTTCGTAAATCAACCCAAAGGGATCATTCTTAATATGGGAACCATGTGCCATGCTTGCGGAAAACCTTTTTCAACGAATCATTGAGGGCAAGATCCCCGCAAATGTCATTCATGACGATGAGCATTGCCTGGCTTTTCATGATATTAGTCCCCAAGCTCCGGTTCATGTCTTGATCATTCCTAAAAAAATCATCCCAACCCATGATGTCCTCACCAGGGAGGATGGTCCATTAATGGGCCATCTCCACCTGGTTGGGTTGAAATTAGCAAAGGATCTTGGCTTGGTGGATGGATACCGACTTGTCATCAATTGCAAAGATCGGGGTGGTCAAACGGTGCCCCACCTTCATATGCACCTCCTTGGGGGGCGGGATTTTCATTGGCCTCCGGGTTGAGGATTTTGTCCAGGGCTTCCCCCATGATTTGACAGGCATCGCTTTCCCTAATGGCAAGGTTGTTGACCTCGTGCCAATCGTCGGGTTGCCGATACCACTCCTGAGTGGTGCCCCCCAAGGTGGCATCATCCGCCCTATTTTCCTCGCACCGAATGTAGGTCGAGTGGCTATTGCGCAGGGCCGACCAGTGTCCTTTTTCGTTTGTTGCCTGGGAAAGATGTTGGTCTTGTCCAAAAAGGCTTGGTATCCCGGATTCCCTATGATCCCGGGCCAATACCAGCCATTTGCCAAGGGAACCATGGCCGGTAAAGGTGCGTACCGAGACTCCCGGTTCCAAACCGGGGGAATGAATGACCAAAGGGATTCGCAAAGTCTCCTGGGATAAGGGCCGAACCGGATTCAGGCCCACATGGCCAACCTCCCCAAGTCCGTATCCCGCATCCGAGGTAACCACCAACGCCCACGGCGATCCCGCCCAGGCCCGGTCCACTTCCTCGTAGATTTCTTCCAATTCCTTGTCGAATTCCTTCAGGATTTCCGCCCTGGCAAATTGGAGCCTTCGTGCCACAGGACCAAACGGATCAACAGGGCCCATTTCCAGGCAAAAGGGGCTAGCATCCTCGAGGTTGGCCTCCTCCCCAAGTGCTGGCCCTGGATCGGGGGTGGCCAATAATGCAGGGGGCCAAGGCCATAGGAGGTCATTTTTTTCAACCAATAAAAGCTCATTCTGGGCGGCTTTGGCAATGGCTTTGGAAAGGGCCTTTTTGGCCAGGTTGGAACTTAGCTCCATGGCACCCGAAAAAAGGCTGGCAATCGGAAGTTTACCCCCGGGCGGGAGGATACTAACCCGAAAGGGAGCCGATTTGCCCCATGCTTTTAAGGCATCTAGCCAAATTTTGGAAATATCAGGCCCAATAGGGGTTTCCGAAAAATGGTGCCTACAAACCAGGGATTCTGCGGCTAAAGCGTCCAAAAAGGGTGTCTCCGCCCACACCCCTCCATAAATATTGAGACAACCGGCCCCCATTCCCCGGTTCAAAATCACCAATACTCGCATAAAATTCCTTTAGCCCGGTTTTGGTTTGAAGCATTTGCTTGACTCCATTGGTCTAAAGGTCTTCCAATCAAATGTCTAAGCCCCCTGGTGTTGAAATCCCTGCCTTTCAAAACCTAAACCCGCAATCTGTGGCAAGTTCCGTTCCCCAAAATTCTCAAAGTCCTGCCCCAACCGGTGGCAGTCCTCCCCCCTTTGATCATGGAAGAATCGAGGCGGCCGTTCGTGAAATCCTCGAGGCAGTTGGGGAAAATCCGGATCGGGAAGGTCTTTTGGAAACCCCACAACGGGTGGCCAGAATGTATGCCGAGGTGTTCGCCGGCCTGAAAACAGATCCCCGCATCCACCTGAAAAAAACCTTTGAACAAAAGTACGACGAAATGGTGATTGTCAAAGACATCCGGTTTGAAAGCTGTTGCGAACATCATTTGCTCCCGTTTTTCGGCAAGGCCCATATTGCCTACCTTCCCAATGGACGGGTGGTTGGCCTAAGCAAGCTGGCCCGGGTGGTGGAGTCGATTTCAAAACGACCCCAAGTCCAGGAGAACATTACGGAGGAGCTAGCCGACATCCTTATGGAGGAACTCAATCCCCGGGGGGTCGGGGTCATTCTCGAAGCCAGCCACACCTGCATGACCATTCGGGGTGTCCGCAAACCCGAATCCCTAACCACAACCTCTGCCATGCGGGGGACTTTTCGTGAAAATCCCATCACCCGTCAGGAATTTTTGACCCTTGTGTATACCAAACAATGACCATGTCGGTGGCCCCCTACGAAACCGATTCCCCAAAGGAGCCGCGCCTTTGCGAGGTCCTTTTTTTTGCAGGCGTTTCTGACTTGGCAAAAACCCGATCATTAATTATCCCGGTTCAAGCCGACCATACTTTCGCCGGATTAAGAGCAGACCTTGTGGCCAAATTTCCCCGTTTGAAAAACTTCCTGCCTTTATGTGCCCTTGCCGGTGACGGCATGATTGCATCGGACGCTGATAAAATCGGAGAAATTCAGGTAATTGCCGTACTCCCTCCCGTAAGCGGAGGTTAGCCTGTGGCACGCTTTTGCCATGATCCATTGGAGGAACTTGAACAGCCGAACTGGGTTCCTGATCCGACTATTGGAGCAAGGGTTTTGTTTACAGGAATTGTCCGGGGAGAAACCGGCGGGGACACCACAACCGCCTTGGAGTATGATGCCTATGAACCCATGGCGTTGAAAATCATGGACGAGCTCGAGACAGAAGCCACCATCCGCTTCGGCCTTAGTCGTGCCTGGTTGGTGCATCGCCTGGGCCTGGTAGGCGTGGGAAAAACAAGCGTTTTGGCCTTGGCAGAGGCCCCCCATCGCCAAGCTGCCTTTGCCGCTTGTGAATGGCTCATGGAAGAGGTTAAAAAACGCGTGCCCATCTGGAAAAAAGAGATTGGACCAAACGGCGAAATATGGCAGCACCCAAAATCCGGCAACCTGAATCCCTAATGCAAAGGATCCCCCTGATTCAAAGGCGCTGGACGGCAAACCATTCGGGCTCTATGCCCCTTTCCGGGCCTTTGATGGATTCCTTCGGTCGCACTCATAGGTCTCTTCGCGTAAGCGTTACCGACCGTTGTAACCTTCGATGTACCTACTGTATGCCCGAGGAGGCATCGTTTCTCCCCGAAAAACACCTTCTCTCCGGTCGCCAAATGGGTGAAGTGGTTGCAGTAGGTGTGGCCCTTGGGCTTGACAAAATCCGCCTAACCGGCGGGGAACCACTACTCCGTAGGGATCTGGTGGACATCGTTCATCAACTTGGCCAAATCCGGGGCATTCGGGACCTTAGCCTCACCACCAATGGGATCCTGCTCAGGGATTTGGCCCGGCCGCTTAGGTTGGCTGGACTCCATCGGTTAACCATAAGCCTGGACACACTCAACGAAGGTACCTTTTCCCGTTTATCCAGGAGGCCAGGGCTCGACCGTGTCCTTGAGGGAATTGCCGCCGCAAAGAATGCGGGCTTTCAAGGCACAAAGATTAATGCGGTTATTCTGAAAGGCATTAATGAGACAGAAATTATCCCATTAGCTGACTTTGCCAGGGAAAACAACCTTGCCCTGAGGTTCATCGAATCGATGCCTATCGGGGCCGACCCATGGGATCGCCAGGCAATGGTTTCAGGACCAGAAATCAAAAAAATTCTCGAAGACATGTGGGGCCCGCTTATTCCCGTTCCCGAACAGAATCCCCATGCCCCGGCAATGGATTTTCATTTTGCCGATCGGCCGGGCCGGATCGGCCTCATTATGTCCGTTACCCATCCTTTTTGTGGACAATGCGACCGATTGCGCCTTACCGCGGATGGCAAATTGCGAAACTGCCTTTTCTCCTTGCAGGAAACTGACCTGCGCGATTGCCTTGGTTCGGTCACGGATACAACCGGACTGACCCTGCGGTTTCGCCAATCTGTTTGGGATAAATGGGAAGGCCACGAAATCAATTCCGCCCGATTTCTCAAACCCAACCGGACCATGCATGCCATTGGAGGCTGATAGGCGGCCCAAACAATCGTTTGGGATCAGGAGAGTTTGGCCTTTCCCCCCTGCCTTTCGGTTTGCAATGGACGAAAAAAAACTCCCGGGAATTACCCCGGAAGTTTTTGAGTTGCGGCGACAGGATTTGAACCTGTGACCTCCAGGTTATGAGCCTGGCGAGCTACCCCTGCTCCACGCCGCGATCCTAATTTCCCCAAAGGTTGTCCCTCGGAGTAATGCTATCTTAACCCCAAATGGAAATTAGGCAAGAGAACCGAAAAGATTTCGTTTCTATCAAACGGAAGGGCCGGGTTTTCCATGGCTTAAGGAGGGGAAATTCTTTTCTTTGGGACCATTACAAACCAAAAAAAGGTACTGGCAGCAGAAAGGCATGTTGTTCATAAAGGCTTCCAATCCCATTCCAACTTGTGTATTGGGAAAAAAATACAAATAAAAGATAGATTGCAATAGCAGGTAATAGCGGCAATCGTCCCGTCCATCGAAAGAACCAATGCCTTGGGGTTTCCCTTTTTAGCGACCGACCTACCGCCCAACCCGTGGTTAACCGGGCCGGGAAAATAAAAAGGATAAACACCAAAGTCGGAAGCCAAAGCGCCTCTTGGGGAACTACCTCAATTTTCAGCAAATAGAGCGGTAGGGCAAAAGCCAAGGTCACCAGCAACGCAAAACTGATCGCCCAAGGGGCACGGGTGTAAGCCCTCCGGGCTTTGCGCCAATCAAATTGGCTACGGAACCTGTTTTCGACCGCCATTTGGGTCTGAAGCAGAGGCAAATGAAGCACGACAAGGGCCAAAAGAAAGGCACCCAAAAAGCCAAACAAGGGGGCAATGGGCGTTTTGGCTTGACCAAACGCCAATAGGCTCACCGGCAACAGCAACCACAAAAACCCACCCATAAATCCCTTAAAACCCATGGAAAAATAATAAGGCAAACGAAGCGATTCCAAAAACGCCAAGGATCCATCCCGGGCTTTGGCAAAAGCTCCCCCCTGGCGAATCGTGCGGTAAATGATCCAAAAATTCAAAGGCCAAAAGAAATGTCGAATCCGTCCTCCCCGGGCAATGGCAAAAACGATTTGGCAGCCCACTACCATTGTCAGGATTAAAACGACCAAGCGGAGCCTTTCGGCGTTTGATCCTGCCGGGTTTATGATTTGTGCGGTAAAGGCAACATCACTTAGGTAACGCAAAGGCAACAATAGAAGCCAACCTGTGGTCACGGCAGCACCAAATCGTGCCATAATGCGAATTCCAATGAACCCCTCCCCGATTTTCCCCGAACGGGCCACTCTCGCTGCCGATTCGAGCATGTAACCCAAACTCAAAAACTGAAGGATCGGGATGGCGGCCAACACGGAAAGGGTAACCACCATGGAACCCAGTCCAAACAGCCATTCCACCACCGAAAGGGTTCCCGAAATTACTTTTGAAAAGAGTCGGCGGGGATTGGTTTTTTGAAGTCTATCCGGTTTTTCGGCCAGGAGGTCCGAAACGGATGAATCCAAGGGTTCACTGGGGGATAACTCCTGAAAAGGGAGTACCTCCGGCGGGTGGTTAGTTGGGATCATGGTCAAAACTCTGGGGAATCCGAAACACCGATTGGAACAAAGTCCAATTCCAAAGAGTCACCTCCCCTTTTTTAAAACAAACCAATCCTTTTGGGAGGGCAAAGTTGAATCATCATTTAAGATCCATAAATTATCAAATGTACCCCATGAACCATGAGGTGGATGGTTCGGGGATTTTCATGCTCTGAAGCATACTGCTATCCCTTGGGCGGAACAGGGGGGAGCTTCCGTAAAGGCCCTCCAAAACCTTGCCCACCATTCGAAAATCGCCTTAACCAGGAATAGATATGTCAAAGCACCCAGGGCTTTCGATCTGATTGGACTGATTGAAGGTCCTGACCCGGTTGCCTTGCCTGATTCCAACCAGATGGAACCGGGACAAGCGAAGGGAACAGATGAATTTGCTGTGCCGTCTGCTGTGCCGTTGCTCTGACAAAAGGGGGAGATTCAAAGACAACGAATGGGGATGATTGAGACTGCGGACAGGATGGCTGAAACCCCTTGTTTTAAGGAACTTGGTGGGGCTTCATCGGGAAAACAGGCAATGCACCCGGTAGGATTTGAACCTACGACCCCCGGTTTAGGAAACCGGTGCAAGATTGTCCTAAAGCCTTTCCCGAAAATGGGGTTAGGTGGATTTGAGAAATCTACTGCCCCCGGTACTGCCCCGTTCCCCAAGGACCTCCAAAAAATCATCCAGGCTTGGCCTGATCTTGCCGAACCGATAAAGGTCGGCATCCTGGCATTGGTTGGATGCAACCAAGCCCCCAGGTTGAGTCTGAGGGCCAAAACAAAAATGAAAAACAATTGGTTATGGACCAAAAGGCGTACGAATTAAACGAATTAACGAATTAAGCCCCCGGTGGCCAGACCCCTTTTGACCCCCGGAAGGGAGAGGGTGCCGAAGGACCCTATTGCCTGGTAGACCGTACCGCTAGCCAATCGTGATTTTGCCTGCCCATTTGCACAATACGAAAGTGCTGCGGTAAAATAAAGCAAAAGCGAGGTGCACCCATGTTTCAAGAAAAAAATGGACCGTCACCAAACGGGCGTGACGGAAGAGGCAAATTTGTCCCTGGTAACCCCGGGGGCCCTGGTAATCCCCATGGCAGACAGGTAGCCAAGCTTCGAACCGCCTTGGTGAGCGCTGTTTCAGAAGAGGACATCCGGGATATTGCCAAGAACCTGGTCACCAGTGCCAAAGCCGGCGACCTCGGGGCTGTCAAGTTGGTATTGAGTTATTCGGTGGGGCCACCCCATCAAGGCCCGACTACGGACATTACGGAATTATCAGAAATCCAAACCGCCACAAAAACCATTGGAGCACGAACCGAACTGGAATTTGCTGACCTTCGGCGGTGGAGGTCCTAAGGCCTTTTGAAAAACCTGCTTAAATCCTGATTCTGGCCTTGGCCTGATCAAAGGTCATCCCTGCCAACCCTGTTCCATTTCGTCATGGGATACATTCAAGGTCCGAGGCTTCTTCCCGCCAAGGCCCTTTCCACTTGGTTCGTCCCCACCAAGATGTCAAAAAACTTACCTACCTGGCCGGCAATGGATGGGGATTTGACCAAAAGGCCGATTTCAATGTTGCGTTCCTGAGCGGCCTCGGTGAAATTGGCCGAGGAAATGAAGACCTCGGCATCATCCACCACCACTACCTTTGCGTGCAGGCAGGATTTGGACGGGCTCTTTTCCTGGGAAAGGGACCGGGGATCGTAATAAACATCCGGCAAAGGCTTTCCCATTGGCCACTGATTTTCAAGGAACTGGTTTGCAAATCGCAGGACCAGTTCCGATTTGATGCTTGTATCACCTTTGCTTCGCTGAATGTCCAGGAAGAGGAGAACTCTCAAATTCGGGATTTCCTCCATCCGGTTGGCCAGGGCCTGAAATACTCTCCGCCCCTGGTAAACCGCATAACCAGCGACCAAAACAGATCGTTTGGCATGGCTAAACATTTCCCGAACCCCATCGATTCCCCATCCAGGGTTTTTTGAATTGGACAAGTCTGTTATGGGAAATATCATTCAGATCTTAAATGTTCCAAGAGACCGTAATGCTTCCCCATGCACTTACCCGAATTGGAAATCTTCCAGGTGGCTCCACTCTATCGTGGGGACCCTTTCCGGTTAGGCAAAGAATCCCGTCAGAAACCCAAGTGGAAAAAACAAAACCACCGTGAAAAAGTGGGCCAAAATAGCTACACATATCATCTGACCATTTCTCCCAAATGGCGAAGGCGGCAAATCCCTTGACAGGCAACTGGCAATCCTACGCCGAATCCCAGTTTTCCTGGGAGCGTGAAGCCCTCGAGTTCATCAGGAACCAGCTTCCCGCCTACGCACCCTGGTTCGCCTGGAGCAACCTCGAATTTACCGATGGTAATGGCAACATTCGGGAAGTAGACCTCCTTGTTTTCAGCAAACAAGGCGTTTTCCTCATCGAGATCAAGTCGTGGCGCGGAACCATCACCGGGGACGATAGCTATTGGACCAGGGAATACGATGGCAGACGCATCACGGTCGATAACCCGCGTCGCCTGGCCAACATCAAATCCAAATCCCTGAAGTCCATCCTTGGGAGCAACCGCGCCTTTCGGGGGGGCAAAGCGCAATGTCCCTTCATTGAGCCCCTTGTGTTTCTGGGCGATGAGCGGGTTCGCTTCGACATCACCGGGCCGGGCCGGTCTGGCGTGTGCCTTCGCGACCGGGACGATCGCCCCGGGATCATGGCCGCCCTCCAAAAAAGGGATTGCCCTGGACTCGATACCCGCATCAGCCCCAACCTGGACAAGTCGCACCTGCAAGCCTTTGCCCAGGCCATGGAACAGGCGGGGATTCGCCCGTCCCTGCGTTCGCGCACCCTTGCCGATTACCGTCTCGTCAAACCCATTGCCGAAGGGCCCGAGTGGCAAGATTGGCAGGGGGAACATGTCTCGTTGGTTGGGAACAAGCGCCGCATCCGCTTTTACCTGGTCCGGGATGCAAAGGGGCGTGAAAAACGGGACCTTCTTGAACGGGCTGCCAGGCGTGAATTCCAACTTTTGGAATCGCTCAACCACCCGGGAATTCTTCGTGCCCATGCCTTCCATCAACATGAACTTGGGCCGGCCATCCTGTTCGAGTACCCGGCCAATGCATTGCGACTGGATCACTATTTAAGCCAATACGGCAACTCCCTAAGCGAAACCACCCGCCTCCATTTGATCCAACGCATCACAGAGGCGGTGGAATTCGCCCACCGCAAGCAGGTGGTCCACCGGGCCCTATCCCCACAAAGCATCCTGGTGGTGGACCCCGATCAACCCACCCCCAGCATCCGCATACTCAATTGGCAGACCGGGTCCAGGGCCAGCTCGACCTCCGGCGGGAACACCATCACGGCCACCTCCCATTTGGGTGCCCTGGTGGACGAATCCGCCATGGCTTATCTTGCACCCGAGGTCCTGGAAGACACCGAAGGCAACCAACAGCTTGATGTGTTTTCCCTGGGTGCCCTGGCTTATTTGATATTTTCCGGACAGGCGCCGGCCCAGGGACATTCCGACCTCAAACACAGGCTTCAAAGCGATCAATGCCTTTTGATCACCTCCGTTCTCAATGGGGCCAGCCCTGCCCTTGTCGACCTGATTCGGGGAAGCACCCAAGGCTCCCTGGTGCTACGAGTGTCCGGCGTGGATGAGTTTCGAAGCGGAATCGATCAGATCGAAGAGGAACTTACCACCCCGGATAATGAATTCAAAGGCAACCCGGCCGAGGCTCCCTCGCAGGCAGTCCTTCCGGGCGGCTATGTCATTGAGCGGCGTTTGGGTCAAGGGTCGAGTGCGGTTGCCTATCTGGTCAAAAAACAGGGCAAATACCTGATCCTAAAACTGGCCAGCCAGCCCCTCCACAATCCCCGTCTCCAGAGCGAATACCGGATCATCAAACAGTTGGCAGGGCAAAAAGGGCTGATCCAGGCCCAAGGTCTTACCCAAATCGGTGACCATGCGGCGCTTGAACTCGAACCGGTTTTTGCCGACACCGAAAAGCAGAACATCGAAACCCTGGCCCATCGCCTGGCCCGCGAGGGACAGCTCCACCTCGACCTGCTGGAAAGGTTCAGCGAAGATCTCCTGGAAATCCTTTGCAACCTGGAAGGCTGTGGTGTCTACCACCGGGACATCAAGCCCGAAAATATTGCCGTAGGCCAGGGTGCTGGTCGATTCCTCCACCTGACCCTTTTTGACTTTTCCCTGGCAGAAACCCCTCCCAGAAACATCACGGCTGGCACCAGACGCTATCTGGACCCAATGCTCTCCCTCAAGGACCGGATGCACTACGACCACGGGGCGGAACGCTATGCCGTGGCCGTAACTCTCTACCAGATGGCAGGCGGGCTTGGTTCCTATCCGGTTTGGGGGGATGGCCAGACCGACCCGACCCTTCAACCCGAAGTCCACCAGGCCACCATCAACCTCGAACTGTTTGAAGCCTCGATGCGGGATGGTTTGGGCGAGTTTTTTGCCAAGGCGTTTCAGCGCAATGTCAGGCTCCGCCACCATAATGCCCAGGAAATGCGACGCGACTGGATCCGATGCCTGGCAGGGGTTGCCCGTGGAAAAAGCCCGGAGGATAGCGGCTCCATCCGGATGGAATTTGAAACGACCCTCGAGCCTGAACTTTCCCCGCTCCTGGACGAGGCCACCTTCGATACTCCCATCCTTGAACTCGGCCTTTCCGGCCGGGCTGTCAACGCCCTCGACCGGACCAACCTTTGCAATGTCCGGGACCTCCTTTCCTACCCGGTGTTTCGCCTATTCAGGCTTCCAGGGGTGGGATCGAAAACCCGCAGGGAAGTAAACCAGGCCACCCGGGCGCTCCGCGACCGCTTGGGCAACCCACCAACCGCCTCTGCTGTTGAAACCCAAAGTACCGGCAAACGGACCAAAGGGGTGGCCCTGGACCCGGATACTTGTGGCCTGGAACCGGCAATTGATCGATTGTTACTTCAGGTCCCTCCCAACAGCCGGGAAACCGCCCGGCTCTTTTTGGGCCTGGATGATCCGTCCAATCCCTGGCCCTTGCAGGCCTCTATCGCCCGCCAAAAAGGCGTCACGACAGGCCGCATTGGTCAAATTGTAGTCGACCTCAGGAAACGGTGGTGCGAAGAGCCGATTTTGGATCGGGTTACCGACCAGGTCGATGAACTCCTTCGAAGCGAGAAAATGGGAGGCGTGATGACCCTCGATGAGCTCGCCGAGGTGCTGGTTGCCGGTCGTGGTTTTTCATTGGCCCCTGGTCAGGCTATGCCCATGGGAAGGGCCCTTGTTCGGGCCGCCATGGAGGTCGAGGAGACCACCCAAACCCCCCGGTTCATTGGACGGCGGGATGATCAGGCGGTGGTCGTGGCATGTAACGAATCCCTGGCCAAGCTTGCCTTCAAGTTGGGTGAAAAAGCCGACGCCTTGGCTGGTGAGGACCCATTGCTTAATCCCCAGCGTGCGGTGGAACTCCTACGCGGGGTCAAAGGCGATTGGACGGGGCTCGGCACCTTGCAGGATGGCCGCTTGCTAAAACTTGCTGGCTTGGCCTCCCGCAATGCGGCCCTTTCCGCCCGACAAGAATTGTACCCCAAGGGGATGGCCGCCGTTCGGGCCCTTAGGTTGGCTCAGGGGACATGGCTGGGAAGCCGATATCCCACGCCCGAACAGATCCGGGAAAGAGTAGCCAGTCGTTACCCCTTCGCGGAAAAAGTCCCTGATCGCCCCTTGCTGGACGAAATGCTGATTGAGGCAGGTCTGCCCCTGGCCTGGGACCAATCCGCCAACCAGGGCCTTGGTGGGTACATGATGCCCCAGGCTACTCTTTCCGTGAGCAGCACGGGCAAACTCGACCGCTGGGCCACCCGGCAACCGGATTCCGAAGGTCTCAGGGCCCCCGAAGCCGAAGGAGCAAGGCAATTTGAGGATCGCCTGACCCGATCCCGTCGGCAGCCCCATTTTTTGGTCCTACTTGTCGAACCGCGTCTTTTCCCCCACGCCCGGGAGGAACTCCTCAAGCGCTTTGATGCCCAAATCATTGACCTGGAAGGAATTTTTCTCGACGCCTTGCGCCATACCGCAAAGGAGAATGAAGTCACCTGGTCCCTTGTGCTTCAGGCGGATACCCATCGCAACTCCCAGGATTGGAGGAACCTGATGGAGTTGGTGCGCCACGCCATGCCTGATTTTGAATCAAGGCTCCTTCAGGAGTGCAAAAAGGCGGCCCCCAAAGGACCCGACCAAACGGATCGGGCCCTGCTCCTGGTGAATCCGGGACTCTTGGCCCGTTACGGCCACATGAACCAACTGGACAAAGTAGCGGAGCAGGCGGGCAGGCGCGGGGGCTTTCCTGCGGTTTGGCTCCTGTTGGCCGGGGATCACGCTCTTGTGGATGGCCAGCCTGTCCCCCTGATCAACGCAGCCCAACAGGCCTCCATTCCCCTGGAATGGCTGGAAAACAAACACCGTGCGGTAGGCGTCGGTTAGGGTTCAGGGTCTTTCCATGACCTTGCAAGGCCTTAGGATAGCCCCTTTTGGGAAAAATCCTGATTGCATTACCAAATTGGGTTTCAATTCCGTTGGAAGACAGGCCTTCGGCTCACTGGTGGATTGGCCCTGGATTTTGCCCAAGGTTCACCCAACGGAAAGCTCCAGGTGGCACCCAAGCCCAATCAGGGGTTACCTTTAATATGCGTTCCCAAGTAGGATGTATAGGTTAATATCAGATCCACTGCGGGGCATCCGCAAACGACAGGCACACCATGAGCGTTTCTGATTTCCTTAGGCCAAGACTGGACGGCAAGCGATTCGAATCCCATTCGATCCCGCTTGAGCTGTTGGGGGATCTGGCTGTTTTGGAAACCATGATCGTTGAAGTAGCCAAATGGAAGTACCTGCAAAAAAACCCGGGCAGAAAACGGGTACCCCGTAAATTTTCCGAGGGGGTCTCCTTAAACTTGACCGGTGTCGGGGAAGGGAGTGCCATTGCCAATATTTGCCTTATTATTTCAGCCCCAAGCCTGTTTCCTGCCGACCAATTCCCCGGCGAGCACCAGGTTTATTTTGAGGAGGCCCGGGAGGCCATAATAAGCGCCATAAACGCAGCGGAGGAAAACACCCCCCCAACGGCACACTTGCCAGCCAAAAGCCTCGCCTATTTCGACAGGTTTGGGCGAAACTTGCGCCCCGGTGAAGTCATTGAATTCACCTCCAGCACACTTGCTGGTACCGCCAAGCTTACCAGGGAAACCCGGTTACGCCTGCTTAAGGCGGCCGAGGTTGCGGAGCATACAGAGGAGATTCATATTCGCGGCGGGGTCCATGCCATCAATCAGGAAGAAATGGTGTTTGAGATAATTCTTTCGGATGGCACCAAAATCCCAGGGCCCATGACCGAGCAACATATTGATGGAATTATGGATGCATTAAATCTATATAGGAAAGGGTTCAAGGTTCTTTTGGACGGGGTGGGACGATTCAACAAAAATGACCGCCTTCAAAAAATAGAGTCTGTCGAACACATCACACTGCTTGACCCATTGGATTTTCAAACCCGGATGGAGGAACTCAAATCCCTCAAAGATGGTTGGTATGACGGGTTGGGGATTGCGCCCCCGGCCGATAAATTGGACCAACTTGCAGGTGATTTCAATGATTACTACCCGGACACTCTCCCCTCCCCTTATGTCTACCCTGTGGCCGAGGGCGGAATTCGCCTGGAATGGTCGCTGGGGCAGGCTGAGGTTTCGGTTGAGGTCGATTTCACGAACTATGCCGGGACATGGCACGCCCTTCATTTGCAGACGGATGAAGAAGACGCCAAAGTATTGCAAATGGCTACCAAGGCGGATTGGGAATGGATGGTGAAAAAACTGCAGGAGATTGGGGAGACCCATTCATGACCGACGGAACTCTTCTCCTGCGCCAAATCCACCCTTTGTTCATCCAGCTTGGCAGGGTAACATCACAAGCCTTTCGCCCCACTCCAAAAGACAACCATAAATTATCGGTATATGACGGCGATTTAATTGCCCCAGAAGCGTCCTGGAGGCACTACCGTTCAAGAGAACTCCAATCTGTTGGTGTAATGGCTATTTCTTAGGACTTACGCAGTTGAGGGTCTTGGAGCTTGAAACCAAGGATTCGCTCTGAAGGCCCTCACGGCCTCCTGAACGATCTTTAACTTGGTGGCGACCCAGTTGTATCCGGTATTGAAACAGTATTTTTCGAATACAAGGAA
>SYLG01000091.1 GCA_005808665.1 Planctomycetia bacterium
AAATATCAAGTAACTTGGTCGGGACTACATGCCGTTTTGAACTCGACATACTCCAAATTCCCGGGAAAAACATCAATCAGGGTCCCAAAAAAGACCAAAAAATCGTAAAAAATCACTCCAACTGCGTAACTTGGGTTAAACAAATTCCTTGAACCATAACAGAACAAAATTTCACAATGGTACCTGCGGGTCATGAACTTAGGGCCCGGGGTTGGCCCAAATGAAAGAATTGGACCTGATAGAAGTTTGGATTTTGATTATTTCCGGGTGATTAGGCCTTGACCATCGCCTTTCTTGGGTGATTCAGGCGTTTTTAGGGGATCATTGGATTTAGGTTTTTCCGGAACAACGGGAACGATGGGTTTCAACAGCGGTTTTCCCTTTTGGGATTCCACCTTTGGTTTCAAATAGTCCCATTCATCCTTTTGGTTATCCTTTCGTCCCGGCAAGGAGGAATTCAGATCGGGGTTTTCCTCCATGATTTGTTCCACCAGGTCATCCAGCCTTTCTGTAATGAAAATGCGGGTGGCTTCGTTACTACAAGTGCTGGTACCGATGGACTCAGGGATAATTAGTGTTCCTTCCGCATAGTCCGTTTCCAGGCAATTCTTGCCAGAAACGATGCAAATACTTTCTCCGACGATTTCAGGTGAAAATGCTCCCTCGGAAAAAGGAGGGGGATCCACCATCACTAACAAATCCATGACCCTACCACTTTTTGCCAAGCCCTTGGCCAAATGTTTGGAACCAATGGCACCCGCCCCGTGAGTGATTATTACAATCCTGCCAACATCGGAATCATTGGGTAGTTTTTTCATCCACTCGGCCAAGGTTTGGATATTCCATCCCCAACCGTAATAAGTGGAGGGGTAACCGGCCTCACGAATATGGTTGTGCAAATCCTGGAAATGGCCAGAATCAATGGGATCGAACCCATTCAGAAACACGACATGGACCTTGCTTCTGGCTTCCATTAAGCCATGACGGTCCGCATCCAGCTGAATACGGGTCAGTTCCTGAGGGTATTTGGTGGGAATTTGACAGGCAGGAATCACCATGCCACAAAAAACCCAAGCTGCCCAATTCCGGGGTACCAATCCACTCATGCCAGATTCCCCCAAGGGAAAACCTTGAATCGACTTCTTGTTGGCTTTATCGGCTTTGTGGATTGTGCGGGTTAGTCAATCCTTTGCAAGGTGCGGCCTTTATACACGAGGGGTCTCCCTTGGAGGACGGATTGGCACTCCTGAAAACAAAGCCCGAGGGCTTCGCGAGCCAAAATGGGACAAAGTGCTTCGGGTGCTGCACCATTTTTTATACCTTGGATAGCACTTTGAATTTCCCTTGCAAAGGCATCCACCGGGTCAGCCGATTGAGTCAAGTTGGGTTGCTGAATTTTTCCTTCTTTGGTGAAAACGGTCAACGGTATTCCCGCCGAGGAATAGGCCACCGTGGCTTTTTCAAATTGGAGGTCAAAGCCATGTTGGAATGCTCTACCGGGCATGGCAATTGCACCACTCGTTGCACTTAGGGCCGGCCCATTATCGCCATAAATATAGTTGGTGGAAACATACTCTACCACATCCTGATTATTGGTTAATCCGATCGAACTAAGCCTGCCCGGCAACCCGGATAAAAGACCTACAAAATGAGTGTCGTGGATATGAAGGTCAATTACCGGGCCACCTGTTTTACTGGCATCCCCAATTTCTTTGGACCAATTCGGACGCGAAATTAGGCGTTCCAATCGCCCGGCAAGCAACCTGCCATAAGTATTTTTCCGGGCAATCCTGAGGACAAAATCAAACTCACCAAAAAAAGGAAGGACATGGGCAACCATTAAAATCTTGCCCGTTTTAAGGGATGTGCCTATCATCTTGTCCGCCTGGGCAGTCGATAGGGCTATGGCCTTTTCAACCAGGACATGTTTTCCCGCCTTAAGGGCGGCTATAGCCATGGGTGCATGCTGTTCGGTTGTGGTACAAATATCCACCATATCAATATTGGGATCATCAAGCATTGCTTCAAACGAGGAATAAGATTTGACCCCTTTAAGGTCGGTATTATCACCCTTGGGACCAAAATTACCCTGAATGCCTCTCCAGTCGCCGTTGAGTTTTTTCGGATCCCTGCTGCAAATCGCCGAAACCCTTGCCCCTGATAGTTTTTTGGAGGCAAGGAAATGAATCATTCCCATGAAACCGAGACCAACGATACCGATCCTGATCATAGTCGTATCTCCTTTAGGCCCATTAGCATTTGATTTGGAATGATTCCAGGGACCACCCTTTGTTTTGGGCACCTATCGTGCATTGTTCCAAAAAAAATTCGCCTTAGCCATCGAAAAGTGCCTGATTTCAAGGGTATTCTACTGAGAATAACCATTCGGGCGACTGTTTGCTGGGTTGGAAGCCAATTGGCAAATGGATTCCTCCTGAATCAAAAACCGGGTCCATTGGTTTAGTGATTTCCCAATGTTTCAATATTTTGCAAAGGGGCCAAACAAAATGTTTTGGATCCTTTTAATCAATGGGGAGTAAGCAGGAATTGCTGGATCTTACCGTCCGGGGTGCGGTAAAGGCTGGCTTTGAGGCTATTACCTTCTTTGAACAGGATCCGAAGCATGGCAACCTCCATGCCACCCCTTTCGTAGGAGGATTCTACCAAAAACCCGGTTGGCAGGCCCAATTCCTTGAGGCGCCTGGCATAGGCTTCAAGCCTTTTTGGCGTCATATAAAGGGCAAATTCTTCCCCTAATTGTTTGGTTTCCAAAGTTCCACTACCCAGTTGAGCAACCAGATTTTTGGCACATTCGATCGGTTTTGGCCCATTAATGACAGGTAGGCTGGAGGGTTCCTTCAGGAGCAAATTCAATATGTCCTGATGAATTTTGGAATCATCAAGGTGTTCTGAATTGACCAAAAGTATTACAGCGGATTGTGTTCTTGGCATCATGGAGATGTTGGCGTGAAAACCGCTAACCGCGCCACCATGAGCCCAAATCACCTCTCCATCCCGTTCATTAACAGACAATCCACATCCATAATATCGTTTTTTACCGCTGTTCAAGATCCTGGCCCGGGTGAGCAATTCCATCGATTTTTTATCCAGAATTTTGCCAGACATTAAGGCAATGGCCCATTTTCCCAAGTCATTCGCAGAGGCCCAAATCCCCCCTGCACCATGTAGCCAACCCATTCCCTCTGGTGGGGCCCATTCATGGGTTTCAATTCCAAGGGCCCTGTACCCTTTTACCAAACCAGGTAGGTCCTGGCGAGGATCCAAAGAAGCACTTTTCATTCCCAACGGTACAAAAATCTTCTCTTTTAGGAATTCCCCCAAGGGTTTCCCGGAAGCTCTTTCTACCACCCGACCCAATATGGTAAATCCCGTATTGGAATAGGAGAATTTTTCCCCTGGATCGAAATCCACTTTTCCGCCGGCATATTGTTGAATCAAATCATCCAGCACAATGGATTTAGCCATGCGGCGATCCAAAAAATCAAGGGGATAATAATCGCTGTACCCCGAGGTATGGTTCATTAAGTCCAAAAGGGTAATCCGGTTGGCGTTGGTTAATTTTGGGTACCAGCGCGAAACCTTGTCCATCGGTGATAGTTTTCCTTCCTGGGCCAAAAGGAAAATCGCAGCACATGTGAATTGTTTACTCAGTGATCCTATGGCAAACGGAGTATCCTCCTGAATGGGGGCTTCCCCTTGAAATGATTTACAACCCGCCACAAGGGAAACCGATGGTTTACTTTTTTGAATTACCACCATTTCCATTCCGATAAATCCCTTGTTCCTGAATACGGCCTTAACATATTTTTCAATTTTGGCCGAATCATAGTCTGCCGGTAGTGCCGGAACAGAATCAATTATTTGTGGTTTGACGGAACCCATTTGGCCAAAGGGACTAAAAAGGATAAAAGGCAAAAAATTCAAAAAAATGAGCACCTTAGAACCCCACTTCTTTTAGGAAGAGCCAGATTAGTTAGGCCCCGGAAATTCCGACTATCCCTTTATGGTTATTTACAAAACGATGCAAAGTCATTGATCCGGGTGCCCCAATTGTTAGGCAATTATTATTTCCTCCCTTATCAACGCCCCAACGAGGACCTATTATTGGTCGAAAAACATAAAACCAATTGGCAGGGATACTTAGGTTAAGTCACCCTTGGCTAGCGATGTTCCCGCAGCCCAACCAGTACTCCAGGCTGCCTGAAAGTTGTATCCCCCAATGGGACCATCCAAATCCAGGATTTCTCCGGCCAAAAAGAGCCCAGGAACGATTTTGCTTTCCATTGTTTTGAAATTTACCTCTTTTATGCACACACCCCCCGATGTGACCTCGGCTTTTTCAAATCCCCCAGAACCATCCACCAGAAGCACTGATCCTTTGAGCAATTCCACCACTTTTTGCCTTTCGGCCCGCGACATTTCCAAAGCTTTTTTCAAGGGAAAAATCGTGGCTTGAGACACCAAAGCCTCTGCCCACCGTAAAGGAATGGCCTCCCCAAATGTTTGCGAAAGCAAACTTGCGATCGTTTTTTTTCCATGCAATGGGATAGTGGAGAGGATCCTATCTTCCACCTCCTTGGACTTTAAATCCGGCAAACTATCCAATCCAAGCCATCCCTTTTGATTGGAGGTGGTTAATAATCGGCTCAGGTTCATCGGAGCAGGCCCTGAAAACCCAAAATGGGTAAACAACCATGCGCCACGGTCCGTACCCAATGCTTTTGACCCGATTCCCGCCGTAACAAGTGTGTCCTTCAGGGTGATACCACTCAACTGCTTTACCCAAGACAAAGGCGTCGTTAACGGTACCAAGGAAGGACTGGTGGGTTTGATAGTATGGCCAAGGTTTTTGACCCATTCATAGCCCTCACCTGTAGTCCCACAACGAGGAAAGGATTTCCCACCGGAACAAAGTAGGACTTTAGATGTATCAATTGTCCCCATTGGTGTATTCAATTCAAACCTGCCATTAACCGACCTTAAATCCGTTACAGGACATTCATTCCATACCGTTCCACCGGCACGATGGAGGCGTCGAAGCAAAGCCTGAAGGACATCGCTGGCACGATTGGAAACCGGGAAAACTTTTCCGGTTGATTCAACTTTGGTTTGAACGCCCTCTGACTCGAAGAAGGCTACCGCATCCTCCACCCCAAAACCTGCCAACGCCGAGTGCAAACATTCGCCATTTTTGCCAAATGCCTTGACAATGTCCCGGTTGGAACAATGGTGCGTAATGTTGCACCGAGTGCCCCCAGACATTAGGATTTTTACCCCGGCCTTTTTCCCCTTTTCCAAAAGGAGGACTTTCGCCCCCAACTCATTGGCACGGATCCCAGCCATCAGGCCCGCCGCCCCGGCCCCGATGATGACCGAGTCCCATTTCTTCGCATATCCAACCGGTTGAGGTTGGCTGGAGATCATAATCCAACCCTTCCAAGAGCTTGTTTGGTGAGATCCTTTCCAATTGCCTGGGCAATCATATCCACTCCAGCCTTGGTATGAATCCATTCGGCATCAGTTTGGAAGGGAGTGCGAGGCAGGCTGGATGCCTCAACATAGATCTTGGCCTTTGGTTCCGTTCCACTTGGCCTAAGTATCGCTCGGGCATTTTCGCCAAGCTCAAAAACAAGCACATTCCTGGAGGAGGCATCAGTCGCACCTTTAATGGGCCCGAATTTTCCCTTGGGATCCCGGAGGTCTTCAAATCGGGAAACAATCAAACCGGCAATACAATGGGGAGGATCAAGCCTAAGGCTGTCCAGCATTTTTTCCATCTTGATGCGCCCGTCCAAACCGGGAAGTTGTACATTGATGCCGATGTTATTGAAATAACCATATTTGCAAGCCAGTTCCTCAAGTTGCCGAAAAATACTTGATCCGCAACGCTTGAGGTCAAGTGCACATTCTGCCAAAAGGAGTGCGGCCCCCCCGGCATCTTTATCCCGAATTTGGTGACTTACCATGGCCCCATGGCTTTCCTCCGTGCCAATGATATAGTCCGAAGGGACCGCATGAATATTGCCAAATTGGCCAGTCCCTTCCAATTGGTAAATAACATCGGCAATGTATTTGAAACCTACCAACAGGTCACCCACCAGCTGAACATGAAAATCGGTCGTTATCCTGGAAATCTGCCGGGTTGTTACTTCCGTCTTAACCACCACCGCTTTGTTGGAGAGACGGCCCTGTTCTTGAAGCTTGGCCAACTTGAACCAAGTAATAAGGGCAGCCATTCGCTGGCCGTTAAGGAAATGCCAGGTTCCCTCCGGGCCGCAATAGAGTCCCCCCAGACGATCCGCATCAGGATCTGTGGCAAGGACCAAATCCGCACCTTGAGAAATGGCAACCGATTCAGCCCGGTCGAGGGACTCGGGGACTTCTGGGTTGGGACTTTTCGTAACATTTGGGAATTGGCCGTCAGGTGTCATTTGGTCCACCACGGGAATTACCTCAAAACCCCGTTCTATAAGAATCTCCATGGCAGTAAGCGAGCCCACTCCATGAAGTGGTGTAAAAACGATTTTTAAAGCATTTTGGCCGTTTGGCATTTTCTGAGGGGGATCAATGAGTGCACCTTTTAGACAAAGGTCGAGATAGGCTCGATGGGCACTTTCATCAAAAAAGCGAATCAGTCCCTGTTTTACAGCTTCAGTCCAATCCATTATCTTGATACGGTCAATATTCTCAACCAGGTCGGCCATGGCTTGATCTTCTGGAGGCACAGGTTGGGCTCCCCTTTCCTCATAAAATTTGCCGCCATTATCATCTGGAGGATTGTGAGAAGCAGAAATGTTAAGCCCCCCTTGGGCACCTAATCGTCGAATGACAAGGGATAACTCAGGTGTTGCATAAAATGCATTGCTATCAGGAGGAAGGACAAACGAAACTATGCCATTGGCGGCATAGATTTTGGCAGCATGGTGGGCAAAATCCTTACTGGAAAGGCCCATGACGGGGTTGGGGATTTCTTTGGCATATCTTCCATTTTTGTCACGAAATTCTCGAACATCAAAGGCTAAACAAACGGTAATATCCTTTTTTCCAGGGAACTTTTGTTTGAGATAATCACTGTGCCCCTGGACCGAAGCACCCAAGGTCCAGAGATTCATTCGATTGGGGCCAATACCCACAGCTCCCCGCCTGCCTCCTGTCCCAAAGGGAAGAATCTGAAAAAAACGATCCAAAAGTCCGGAAAAATCACCCCTTTGAATAAGCCAGGATAATTGAGACCGATAGGAAACAAATTCTTCCAAAGTTAGCCATTGTTCAAGGAAGTTTAATGCCTTCATCCGAATGGATTCACCAACCTCAAGTTTGAAAAAACCTTCCTTGGCACTTGCAATCAGATCCATACCGCTCTCCAACCAAATCCTGTGAATTATGGGGCCTGGCACCCCCTTTGCCGTTATCCTATTTGTAGGGGAACCTTACAAAGGAAAGTTGATAATATGGCGGGCACTCCCAGGTTATGTTTCGAATTTGATGTAGTGGTGGTTGGTGGTGGCCATGCAGGTGTAGAGGCAGCATCGGCCTCCGCCAGAATGGGACTCAAAACCGCTCTTTTGACGATGAATGCCGATACTGTGGGCCTCATGAGTTGTAACCCGGCAATTGGTGGGATTGCCAAAGGTCAGATGGTTCGTGAGATTGATGCGCTAGGCGGCATAATGGGTAAAACCATTGACCAAACGGCAATCCAGTTTCGGATGCTCAATCTGGGTAAGGGCCCTGCAATGCACTCCCCGCGAGCCCAAGCGGATAAAAAACTATATCAACAGCAAATCAAATGGCTTATGGAAACCACTCCAAACCTGGTTTTAAGGCAAGAAATTGTGGAAGGTTTTCAGATTGAGGAGGCTCCTCGTGAAAATGAGGTGGGATCTCGGCAAATCATTCGAGGTGTTTGGGCCCAAGGGGATACGCTCTACAAAGCCAAAGCTGTGATCCTGACTACCGGGACTTTTCTAAAGGCCCTTATGCACACTGGGGAAGCTAAAACTGCTGGGGGAAGGGCAGGGGATTCCACCACAGAAGGCATAAGCGATTCCTTGGCTCGGGAAGGTATCCAACTGGCACGATTTAAAACGGGAACCCCATGTAGGTTGCTCGGAGAATCCATTGATTTTTCCAAACTTGAACCTCAACCTGGGGATGCAGTCCCCCGCCCCTTCAGCTTTGCCACCGAGCGAATTACCCAATCCCAAATCGATTGCCACATAACTTTTACTAACGAAAAAGTGCATGACCTGATAAGGAAAAACCTGCATAGATCACCCATGTATTCCGGTCAAATTCAAAGTCGGGGACCACGGTATTGTCCGTCCATCGAAGATAAGGTTGTCCGTTTTGCCGACAAAGACCGGCATCAAATTTTCCTGGAACCAGAAGGGCGCCAAACAAGGGAATATTATTGCAATGGCATTAGCACGAGCCTTCCCAAGGATGTTCAATGGGATCTGGTTCGTTCCATTGTTGGGTTGGAAAATGCGGAAATCCTGAGGTGGGGGTATGCGGTTGAATATGACTTTGCCCCTCCCACCCAACTTTTTTCAACTTTCGAAACGAAAGCCATCCAAGCCCTCTATTTTGCCGGCCAACTCAACGGTACAACCGGGTATGAAGAGGCGGCCGGCCAAGGCCTCTACGCCGGGATAAATGCGGCGGGAAAAATTTTGGGAAAAGGATCCTTTCACCTGGACAGGAGCGAAGCTTACCTTGGGGTTATGGTGGATGATTTGGTTACCCGGGGGGTTGATGAACCCTATCGAATGTTTACAAGCCGGGCAGAATATCGAATTGCCCTGCGCCAGGACAATGCCGACCAAAGGTTAATTCCAAAAGGTTTTGCCTATGGCATTGTTGACCAAACCGCCTTGGCCAGGCTAGAAATCAAAAACCGGAAAATTGCCAAAGCAAAGGCGTTTTTGCAAGAGAACCGGGTAGATAACCTAACCTACTGGCAGATTCTGAAAAGACCTGAAATCAGATTCCGTGAATTAGGGGAAAATGCGGAAGAATACGAAAAAGAAGCAGGGGAGGGGTTTGGGGAGGTCATTGAACAGCTGGAGATTGAGGCAAAATACCAAGGATATGTCCAACGCCAAAATTCAGAAATCGAACGCTTTCAAAAGATGGAATCGCAACCCATACCAGAGTTCTTTGATTACCATCGAATCCGGCAACTCCGTGCGGAAGCACGGGAAAAACTAACCCAATATCGACCCAAAAGCCTTGGCCATGCCTCAAGAATCCCCGGAATTACACCAGCGGATATTACGGTTGTTTTAATTCATTTGACCTAAGGTCGGTATTCCTTTCGTTCAAAAACACACTTTGGGACGAATTGCACGATAATACCGATCAGGAAAGATGGGGCGATCAGGAAGAAAATTTCACTAAGTAGACTTGTACAAGTCCCTAGAACTTAGGTAGGATAGCCATTGAATTGGACAGGCCTCTGCCCAAACCCCTCTTTTTGCCCCAACATGGAAGGATTGCGTGAACATGAAAACTGTCTTCACCACGGGCGAAGCTGCAAAAATTTGTAAAGTTAGCCAACAAACCATCATCCGTTGCTTTGACAATGGCCAACTCAAGGGCTTTCGTGTTCCGGGATCCCGATTTCGACGCATACCCCGAGAACAACTTTTCCGATTCATGAAAGATAATGGCATTCCAACCGATGCTTTGGTCAGCGGAAAACGCAAAATTCTACTTGTGGATGATGAATCCGACCTGATCGACCTCATGAAAAGTGCATTGGAAAGTGACGGCCGCTTTGAGGTGCGGTCCGCCGGCAATGGTTTTGATGCCGGAATGATGGTTAAGGAATACCGTCCCGACCTTATTGTCCTGGACCTGATGCTTCCCGATATTAACGGCCGGGAGGTTTGTCATAGGGTACGAGCCGATTCTAGTTTGGAGAATGTGCGCATTCTGTGCATCTCTGGAATGGTCGAAGACGACAAGATCCAAGAGCTTCGACTCTCTGGAGCGGATGACTTCCTTCAAAAGCCATTTGAAATGGATGCCCTTTTGAAACGATTGTGTCAACTCCTTGAAATGGAGCCTGCGAAAGCCTAATTTTGGCAAAGGTGCCAAAGGCGCTGCCGCAGGAGACTTTGGGTCGAGTGCTCACACCAAGGATTTGGCGTGGCACCTGGAGTTTACAACCCATCGAACTTGCTTGACGCGGGCACCGACCCGTGGCGGGTGGTGTATGATATCAACCTCCTTCCTTCGCGAAGTCAATGGCCCAATTTAGGGAATGTATCCTTCCTTGAATCCTGGGATTTTTTGTTTCTTCCTGAATGGGCTCATGGATTCCTCAAATGGGGTTCCCAAGTCGGTTTCACCCAATCGTGGCAAGAATTATGGCTGTCCGGGATCGGTCAGACTATTGCCAATCAAAACCATTTGCATCAATTGAATTGGCAAAACCCACAGGTTAGGACATTCCACCTCCAAAGCAGTCAAAGGGTAGCCCTACTAAAAACCTTTGCGGGGAAAATTCCCAACCCCTTTCCCATCGAATGTAAAATTCATTTAGCCTTGGCGACAATTCGCCAAACCGCACAACATTTCATCCTCCATGGTAAACATTCAACGGATTTGGTCCCACCCAGAGTTTCCAAAAACTTTTTTGGCAAAATGCCAACACCAATAGGGTTTGTGGAAGGGGAAATTGGGGCCAAAGCCTTGCCTTCCCCATGGGATGCTGTAATACCCCTAACCCAATCCTGGGTTCTTCGTCCTTTTTCCGAACGGTTCTCCACCCGGGATGTAGAACTGTTGGCAAAGGAACTTGGCCGATTACCCTTCAAATGGGATCCCTCCTTTTTGGATGAAATTGTTTCCAACATAAGGTCAAAATATCCCAAACCACCTCTTTCCAAGCTTTGGAAACCCAGTGAAATTGCTCTGCTAAACCTTGGCAACTCATTAACCAAGCCCCGATCGGAAATATCCCAACCGAAAAAGCCTACAGTACCCTTGCGCACTCAAGAAATGGACCCATCTGCCCGCATTCAGGTGGCAGAAATGGCAGCCGGGGCCGGACATGAAATCAATAACCCATTAGCCATCATTACCGGTACCATTCACCAACTACAAAAAATGTGGGTTTCGGAAAAATCACCCCAGGACGACAAAAATCCCCAAAAACCATTGGAATTAATCCTACGCCAGGTTCAGCGGGTACGCAACCAAATTGATGAGCTGATGTGGTTTTCCCGTCCTCCAGAGCCTCGGTTATCCTCCAGGTCTTTCAGCGAGCTTAAGGCGGTTTGGAAAATGGGTATACTGGGCGACAACCCCTTTCATGAAGCCAAATCCTCACCCAATAAAAAGTTCCATGGCAAACCTATGGCAATTGACCCAGTTCAATTTGGGAGAATTTCCCGATTGGTGGGAGAATTTTTCAGGAACCACCTGCCAAAAGGGAACGAACATACTTTGGATTTTTCCTTTCACCGGAAAGGAAAAACTCTGCATGCCATTGCCAAAGGATTACTTCCCGTTTGGAGTCCTTCCCAAATTCTTGGTTTATTTACACCGTTTTTTTGCCCTAAACGATTTGGCAGGAGTAGCGGCCTTCAATTACCGGCCGCCAGGGCTTTGGCAGAGAAATGTGGTTGGACCCTTTCACTTGACCAAAGCGTAAAAGGAAGCCTTGGAACCATACTCCTGGAAATTCCCATCATTACGGTCGATCAAACAAATTCGCCTCCTAAACCAAAGCACCGACCAAAAACCAACATGAGTAGCCAAAAAATGGCCCTTCGTCCAGTTGCCTAAACAAAAGGATTTCGCATCGAAAAAGGGCAATCGAAAGGAAAAATCCATGGGATTCTGGGGCGATGGCCTTAGTGATCTTGTATTTCCGCCCAGGTGCCATGGCTGCAGAGAGTTGTTGTCGGCCGGGGGAAAACCCTTTTGCTTTTCCTGCATCCAAAAAATTCCGGGCATAAACCTTATTCGTTGCCCGGGTTGTGGAACAAATAAACCTGACCAATCCATTCCAACCCAGGATACGGAATGTGGTAGGTGCACTAATTGCCAAAAAAATCCCCTTCCTTGGGAATTCCATTTTTCCCTTGGCTCTTACGAGGGCCAATTACGGAATTGGATATTGGGCCAAAAGGGAAGGGGAGGCGAATGGTTTGCGGAAATCCTTGGACGGTTTTGGGCGACTTGCCTTCCTCCCTCTTTCCCGAAATTAGGAAAAATGTATTTCGTTATTCCTGTGCCCCGCCACTGGACTAAAAGGTTGTGGTTTGGCCATAACCCTGCCGAAGGGTTGGCTCGCGGTTTATGTGCGATCAAGGGTGGTAACCTGGATCGTTTTTCCCTTTTTCGTACCCGATTCACGGCAAGGCAATCCGACCTTAATCCCATGCAAAGAAAATCGAATGTAAAGGGAGCATTTGCCTGGCGAGGGGGCCCTCAAAAACATGCCAGCGCCCTTTTGGTCGATGATGTTTACACGACCGGAGCAACCATGGCGGAATGTACAAAAACCCTAAAAGCGGCTGGTTTTTCACATATTGCCATTGCCGCCCTTGCTCTTGGCAAAACCCTTACAACTCACCCGGTCAAACGAGGATAATTGGCTCGGTGGCATGTAATCCAAGAGCAAAAAAGGCCCCAATCCGAAGGTAAAAGAAGGGCTTTGAAAATCGCTTTTTTAGCCTTTGCGGGGACCATGGCAATGAGCATCCTGAAATTTCTCCTGGTCCTCCTTTTGCATGGAATTGTTTCTGCTGGAATCCACGCATCAAGTTCATGGGCTGACGGCTTGTTTAATGAGTTGTCCAAAGACTTTGGAATTGTTTCCCGAGGGGCCACCCTCGTCCAAAGTTTCCGCCTCAAAAATGATTCTGGTCAACCGGTTGGTATTTCAGGTGTGCGGGTTTCCTGTGGTTGTGTAAGTGCCTCAGCATTGAAGACTTTTCTCCAACCCGGAGAAGAAACCGCCGTGGTTGCCCGAATGGATACAACCCGATTCCGTGGAGTAAAAACGGTAACTATTTATGTTCATTTCAATAAACCAAAAAGCGAGGAAGTCAGACTTTGGATAAAAGCCAATGCCCGGGATGATTTCAGCCTCTCCCCTGAAAAGCTTGATTTGGGGGTAATCAAACAGGGTCAATCAGCTCAAGCAACCTCGAAAGTAACTTTTCACGGCCAACCCGACCTAATTGTCGGGGAGGTTCACCCAGAATCCAACTATTTGGTTTGCAAAATTCGTGAAACCAGTCGATCGGATAATGAATCCACCTACGAGCTCATTGTTTCCTTACAGAAGGATGTGCCCCCTGGGGTTTGGTTTAGTGATGTTTGGATTCGGACAGATTCCACTCAAATCCCCCAAGTTCGTGTGCCCGTTTCCCTTACCGTGGAAGCACCCCTGAACGCCACACCCGGACAAATCCAGCTCGGCAAGATTCAGGGAGAATCGGAAATTCAGCGGAGAATGGTTATTCGTGGGCTAACCCCTTTTCATATTTCCAAAATTGAAGGGGTAGGGGGTAATGTCAACCTTCCAAATCCTCCCAAAGGGGCGAAATCAGTCCATGTCCTTACTCTTTCCGTCCAACCCGATTCCAAAGGAAAAGTCCCAACGGCGGTTCGCATTCATACAGATGCAAAGGATCAACCAATCCTTGAAATTCCTGTTTTGGTTGAAATTCGGCCATAATCCTGTTATCGGGAATTGAATCGGATAAAGCTCAGGTTGGTTTCCGGGTCCCCCCCCCCTAAAATGGAGGTTTGAGCAATCCCTGATGCGATTTGGGCCCTTTACTCCATGAAAAGTACTTTCCGGAAAATCCTGGTTGCCAATCGTAGCGAAATCGCCATTCGTGTTTTTCGAACTGCATCAGAAATGGGAATTCGAACTGTCGCCATTTACGCCCATGAGGATCGTTATGGACTGCACAGGTTCAAGGCGGATGAGGCTTACCAGATCGGCAAAGAAGGCGAGCCTCTTAGGTCGTATTTGAACATTGATGCCATTGTCGCCATTGCCAAGGCCAACGGAGTTGATGCGATTCACCCCGGTTACGGATTTCTTTCTGAAAACCCTCGCTTTGCCGAGGCGGTCCGCAATGCAGGCATCACCTTCATTGGTCCCAATATTGGAATCCTTGAAAACCTGGGGGACAAGGTTGCCGCACGCCTTATTGCGGAAAGGGCGGGAGTTCCCATTCTGAGGGGCACAGAAACAGCTATCACCTCCATCACTGAAGCATTGGACCACGCCAATGCCATTGGATTTCCCGTAATGGTAAAAGCCTCCATGGGTGGGGGAGGGCGGGGAATGCGGGTGGCCAATAATCCCGAAGAATTGCGTGATGGGATCGAACAGGCAAGTCGTGAGGCGGCGTCGGCTTTTGGAATTGGAGATGTGTTTCTTGAAAAATTGGTCCGTAAAGCCCGCCACATCGAGGTCCAACTTTTGGGAGACCACCATGGGGGATTGGTTCATCTTTTTGAAAGGGATTGTTCGGTTCAAAGGCGCCACCAAAAAATTGTGGAAATCGCACCCGCCCCAAACCTTAGGACATCTACACGCGATGGCCTATTGGAAAGTGCTCTCAAGATTGGAAGGGCAGTCGGTCTTGACAATGCGGGAACCGTGGAATTTCTCGTCGATGATGAAACGGGAGAATACTACTTTATCGAGGTTAATCCCCGGATCCAGGTTGAACACACCGTAACGGAAGAGGTAACAGGTCACGACATTGTCCGGGCTCAAATCCTTATCGCCTCAGGGACAAGCCTGGCTTCGGATGAGATGGGGATGGGGAATCAGGAGGCAATCCGCGTCAATGGGTTTGCCATTCAATGCCGCATAACCTCCGAGGACCCAGTAAATGGATTTCTGCCTGATTATGGGCGGGTTTCCAATTATCGCTCGGCGGGGGGCATGGGGATTCGCCTCGATGCAGGCAGTGCCTATAGCGGAGCAGTCATTGTTCCCTATTATGATTCCCTTCTTGTCAAAGTTACCGCCAGGGGAAGTCGTTTTGAGGAAACCAGTAGGCGGATGTTACGCACTCTGAACGAATTTCGTGTTCGAGGTGTGAAAACCAACATTCCCTTCCTTATCAATTTGGTGAGTCATCCTTCCTTCCTTGCCGGGGAGTGTACCACTCGTTTTATTGACCAAACCCCCGGACTTTTCGACCTTTTGGCCCGAAAAGATAGAGCTACAAAACTGATCCGTTATATTGCCAATGTAATAGTTAACGGTCATCCCGATATTCCGAAATCCTCCCTTCGCCAGGGAAGGTATCGACCAGTGGAACCAAAGGTTCCACTTTTGACCAAGGCCACTGAAAATCCAACCGACTGGAGAGGCAGATTTTTGGCCATTGGAGCCGAACAATTCGCCAAGGAAATTCGCCAACACCAGCCGCTTCTTTTCACCGACACTACCATGCGGGATGCCCACCAATCCCTGCTTGCAACCCGCATGCGCACCTACGATATGACCCGCATTTCCGAATTTTATGCCACAAAAATGAATTGGCTCTTTTCCCTGGAAATGTGGGGTGGGGCGACCTTCGACACTTCCATGCGCTTTTTAAAGGAATCGCCCTGGGACCGACTGGATAAACTCCGAAAATCCATACCAAATATCCTGTTCCAAATGCTCCTTAGGTCGGCAAGTGCCGTTGGGTACACCAATTATCCAGACAATGTTGTTTATGCATTTGTGAAGGAGGCCCATCAGGCTGGCATTGACATTTTCCGCTGCTTTGATGCCTGTAACGGCCTTCCTAACCTTACTCTTGGGATTGAGGCGGTTCGGGCTACCGGTGGCATTTGCGAGGCTGCGATTTGCTATTCTGGCGACATTGAAGACCCCTATCGGACCAAATATTCGCTGGCCTATTATGTCAATTTGGCCCGTGAGCTGGAAAAACGGGGGGCCCATATCCTTGCGATCAAGGATATGGCAGGCATTTGCAAACCATCCGCTTCTGCCAAACTGGTTACCGCACTCAAACAGGAGGTGGGGCTGCCTATTCATTTCCATACTCATGATTGTGCCGGGGGCCAGGTAGCATCACTCCTGTCCGCTGCCGAGGCCGGGGTTGATATTGTCGATGCAGCCGCTGCGTCCATGGCAGGGAATACCAGCCAACCCAGTCTTCATGCACTCATCGAAGCACTTCGGTTTCATGGCCGGGGTTCCAAACCACCAATCGACGACCTCCAGGCCATGGCGGACTATTGGGAGGGTGTCCGGAAACTCTATTACTCCTTTGAGTCTGGCCAGACATCCCCAGCCTCTGATATTTACCAAAATGAAATGCCCGGCGGCCAGGCCACAAATCTTATGCAACAGGCTACCGCGGTGGGATTGGGGGGGCGTTGGCGAGAAGTTTGCAAAACCTACACGGAGGTTAATCAACTATTTGGTGACATCATCAAAGTTACTCCCACTTCAAAAGTAGTGGGTGATATGACTCTTTTCCTTTTGAGTAACAACCTGAAAACTACAGATGTCATGGACCCCAAACGGGAATTATCCTTTCCAGAATCGGTGGTTGAGTTTTTTGAAGGACGATTGGGGGAGCCTCCAGGGGGCTTTCCTTTGGAGCTGCAAAAAAGGATACTTCGGGAGCGGAAACCCGTTCAAGGACGGCCTGGTGCCTCCTTGGTGCCCGCCAATTTCGAAGCGGCCCGCACATTTTTGGCCGGTCCCCTGGGTGGTATACCATCCAATAGGGAGGTTGTAACCCATTTCCTTTACCCAAAGGTGTTTGACGATTTATTGATTCACCAAGCCGATTATTCCGATACCAGCGTCCTACCATCGCTTGTGTTTTTTCAAGGGATGGAACCGGGTGATGAAACCAGCATTGAAATTGAACCGGGAAAAACCCTATTCCTTCGATTTCTCACCATTGGGGATGCCAGGGCCGATGGATCCCGGACTGTTTTTTTTGAACTTAACGGTCAACCAAGGGAAGTGGTGGTTCCGGATAAGGCCCTTGCTGACAAAGCCCCAGCAAGGGTCAAGGCGGACCTGGGGGATACAACCCAATCCGGCTCCCCAATGTCTGGCCTGGTTAGCCAAATCCTGGTCTCCCCTGGGGACAAGGTCCAAATTGGCCAACCTTTGTTTGTACTTGAAGCCATGAAAATGGAGACAACCGTGAGGGCAGAATGCTCAGGAATTGTCCATTCCATTCTTGTAATGGCAGGGGCGCAAGTGGTTGGCCAAGATCTTGTCGTGAGGTTGACCAAGTCTTCCTAAGATAACTTCCAAGGGACCGCGGTTGGCTTGGGCTAGGATAACTTCGCTAAATAATGGCAAATCAAAGGGGGTCATTATGTCCAAATTGACTATGGTAAAGGGCCCCGAAGAGGGTAGAGTTCATGAGTTGATAAAGGAGAGCGTGGTTTTTGGTCGTCAGGCCACCTGCGATGTTGTGATTCCTGTTACCTCTGTTAGTCGTGAACATGCTTTTATGCAAAAAATAAATGGCCACTATCATTTAGTTGACAAAGGGAGCAGAAACGGTACCACTGTTAACGGGGAAAAAGTCCCTTGTGACGGGCAGGGTAGGCCTATTCGCCACCGGGACCTGATCCAAATATGCGAAGTGGAATATCTGTTTGAAGAGCCCTCAATTGAACCGATAGGCCCCCAGGAAACCGAAGCCATCGAAACCAGTTCGATTCCGGATGAAGACGAGAATACCTGTGTTAATGAAATTTTGAAGCAAACGACACAGCAAATTTTGGACACCCAGCCCGCAGAGAAATTGCGCCTTCTTCTGGATATAACGGGTGCATTCAGCAAAGCTCTGGAATTGGATACTCTCCTACCCAAAATCGCCGACCAAATGTTTCAACTTTTCAAACAGGCCGACCGCTGTTTCCTAATTATTGCGGATGATTCCACTCCCCCAAAATTGATGCCCAAATTGGTCAAATCCCGGAAACCCCAGGATGAGGCCAATGCCCGATTTTCCCGAACCATTGTTCGCAAGTGCATTGAATCCGGTCAGGCATTCTCGGCCGATGATGCGAGCCGGTCGGAAGAAGTTGGATTAAGCCAGTCCGTTGTCGATTTCCGTATTCGGTCCGTTATGTGCGTTCCCCTTGTTGGTGTAAATGGCAAGCCATTTGGTGTGGTGCAATTGGATACACAGGACCGATCCAAAAGGTTTACCCAGGAGGATCTAAAACTCCTTTGGGGGGTTGCCACCCAAGCCGCTATTGCCCTCGACAATAGCCGCCTCCATGAACAATCCATTACCGAGGAACGAAGTCGGGCAGCGATGGATTGTGACCTCCGACTGGCTCAACAGGTCCAATTCAGTTTCCTCCCCAGGGAAGAAGCGCAGGTCGATGGATACGAATTTAAAGCTTATTACAAGGCAGCCAAAGAGGTGGGGGGAGATTATTACGGTTATATCCCGCTCTCGAATGGCAGGTTGGGGATAACCATCGGTGATGTGGCGGGAAAGGGAGTGGCGGCGGCCTTAATCATGGCAAAGGTTTCCTCGGAAACCCGGTATTCCTTGTCCACCGAACCTGACCTACACACAGCCGTGGCAAAACTCAATGATGAGCTTTACCCTTACCTGGATAACCTGCAAAAATTTGTAACTTTTGAGGCTTGTATTCTGGATCCTAAATCCCACCAATGGTCCATTTGTAATGCCGGGCATATGATTCCGCTCCTGATTCGAAAAGCCGGCGGGCCCATCGATGATGTGGTCCATGCTGACATTACTGGCATTCCCCTTGGGATCATGGAAGGGATGACATTTGAAATTGCGACCTTTTCCCTTGAACCGGGTGATCAAATTCTCTTTTACAGTGATGGTGTAAGCGAATCCATGAGTGCCAATGGAGTTGCGTTTGGCCTGGATAAAATGAAAGAGGTCATCCAATCCGTAAAAGATCCCACCCCAAAAACCGTGGTTGAAAGGCTTCTAGGAGCAATTAACCAACACACCGTGGGTCGCCAGTATCCCCATGATGATATCACCATTGTCTGCTGTGGGAGAAAAGCCTAATGGGCTTGCCGACTGATTTCGTACAATTCTCCGGGATCTCCCAACCGAGGCGACTTCGGATTTCAAATCTATCAAGGGCGTCTTCAGAGCCCGCAGTTGCCGATCCCGTCCTTGCTATACTTCCTCGAATCCAACCACGATACCATGTAATCCTCCTCAATGATGATGATCACACCTACCGTTATGTGATCGAAATGATGCTGATTGTTTTCGGCCACCCACCGGAAAAAGGTTTCCTAATCGCAACCGAAGTGGACAAGCAGGGTAGGGCTATTTGCCTTACTACCTCTTTCGAGCATGCAGAATTCAAACAAGAACAGGTTCACGCTTTCGGAGCAGATCCTTATTTTGGTCCAAAATGCAAAGGCTCCATGACGGCAGTCATAGAGCCTGCCGAATAAGGTTGGCTTTTCCCAGTAAGAGTTGCAAATCGTTTTTCAAGGGCGCTTAACCTTGGGTGGGATAGGCAGGTTTAAGGTTTTCTGCTTGTCAGCCTGTCCTTGGTGAATGGCGGCCATTTTTGAATCACCCAATTTTTTATAGGCCGTTGCCAAACCCTGATGAATGCTTGGGGTTGCTCCCATGTTGGATAATGCATATTCCAAATCCGTAATCGTTTCCTTCCATTGCCCTAAAAGGAGATGAATCTGTCCACGCGTTTCTCGAAAGTGTGGGTTCCCCGGGCTCATGGCAACCGCCTGGGCGGATATTTCCAATCCGCGCTTCAGGTCCCTTGGTGACTCGTTGGAAAGGTACCAAGCCAGGTTATTGCACACTTCGGGTAATTTGGGATTTGCCTGATAAGCCAGATCAAAATGAAGCCTGGCCAAATCCGATCGCCCCTTGCGATGGGCTTCCGTTCCTAAAAGGAGGTGAACCATATCAGGCACCGTACCTTTGGAAAGAAGCTCTTCCAGGCGGGCATTAATAGCATTTTTCGTATCGGCCCCCAACCGCAATCCTTCCTCCATGCGTAAAAGGATCAAGGGATTGCCTGGATCCACAAGCAATCCCTTGCTAACCAATGCCAAATAAGCCCCAAAATCCGGATCCGGCTTGTTCAAGGCCTCTGACATTTGAAGTGCAAGTGTGGTTCCCAATTCTCGGCGGAGGATTTCCGAGGGTTTGCTTTGAAAGGCACCCGACAATAGGTCTGCAGCTTCCTGATATTTTCCCTGGAGGTTACTGATATCCGCCACTGCCCGAATGAGTTCCTCGTTGTCGCTGAATTGCTTGAGCTTGGCTCGAAGCGGCGATTCCGCCAATTTGAGAAGATCCAAGGCTTTTTGCCTTTGGGTTGCAACCACTCCTCTGGCCAATCGAACGCAAAGTTCCGGTTGCAAAGAAACAACCGCCACGACAAACGGCTCTGCTTCATTCCATTGGTTGTTATCCAGCAACAATTTAGCCAAATCGGCACGAGCCTCAAGATTTTTAGGGTTCCCGGAAATTGCCTTGGCCAAATGCTTAATTGCTTTACCCCGCCTTACGGGATCCTTGCCGGGGTCGAGTAGCTGTCGTTTGGCAAGCAACAAATGAGCATGATCGAAGCCTGGATGATCATCATCGAGGGGAGCTAATCCCTCTAGAATAGCAGCAGCTTCCGCAAAACGATTTTGCGCCTCCATCAATAAGGCAAACCGGAACCGAATCATCGGGTCGTCCGGCTCGATCACCATTAGGGCATCAAGCGAAAGCTCTATCCTTTGGAGGTTGCCTTCCTTGATGGCTTTTTCTAAATGAGAGTAATAATATTGTGAGTCAACCACGGAGCTAAAAACAAAAAAGCCAATCAGCATAGCAGAGACCAAGAAAAACATTACAGCAATGGTTGCAAGCCAACGCGGAGCACTCGTGTAGACCATTTCTGAAACAAGGGACCAAAGTCCCGGTTCGTTTTTCATTTTGGTCATGGCTTAATTACCCCGGTTTATTGAAGGCCATTTTCCAATTGTTTCCCTTGCCGCTTCGAAAAGGTCCCGGAGGTCGGCTTTTTGTTGACTTGAAAGTTCGTGAATGGTTTGACAGCTCAATTGGATTTGATAGTTATCACCTCTTGCATTGGCTCCTCCAAGAGTAAAAAAGTTTTCTGAAATGCGAGCTTTTGCAGAACCCCAATATCGGGCCAGGGCGGTTTCAAAACGGAGCCAATTTCCCCTTGTATCCACATGACCAAAAAGGAGAAATAGTCGCCTATTGGGAGGTTTGAAATAATTTGCTTCGACACAAAACCTCCCTTCCTTGGCAATGTTTTCCGTAAACCCCGTTTCATCCCAACCCACATTCCGGTAACAATAAGCGAGGTTATGAAAACCATGAAAAGGTTCATCAATGGCCAACCTTGCCACCAACCCGCTTTTGCTTAAAACCCAAAATTGCGACTGGACTCCCTGACCCAATAGTTTGCTGTCTTCCACAATTTCCGGTCCGGACAGGATTTTCCAACCATCCAGTTCGGCCTTGAACATATTCACCTGGAGACGAAGGTGCCCCACATCGTCTACACCTCCCAACATCCGAAAAGATTGGGAGGCAAGGATTTTTGCCTCCAGAAGCCCCAAAGGAACAAACAATATGGGGATCACCCAAACGAAAACTCCAAGCGAAGCCACTCTTTTTATTGGCCTGGTTTGTAACAATTTACCGGGACTAATCCCAATTGTTTCGGTTTCCGCCTGATTTTCATCATCGGAAAAGGGGACCTTCCTTTGGGGCACCAGCCAATCCCGCAACCCTTCAAAAAGCTGATCTGTGCCTAAAATTACGATTAATCCACTTGCAAATAAAGCAAATCCCAAAATCTCGTGTTTCAAGCCCATTGTAAAATCAATTTTATGATAATGAATTACTAGAACTATAAATAAAATCCTAAAAACATTCAATATAGTTACAACAATAACAGACATGATAAAAATCCCTATTGCCCTTTGCCATGATCGCTCTTGAAATAAACTGTAGCAAACAGACAAGGCCGCAATGGAAACCAAGGACCTGATGCCGCTGCACGCTTCGGCAACCAGCAATGGGCGGTCCGGTAGGAGGATTACATTTCCGGTAACCCTGTGAAATAGGTCCATGGATAACAAAACTTGATGGCAAACTGACACCACCATGGTTTGCAGGTTACTGGTTAAGGATTCCAACAATCCCAACGGGGGTGGAATTACGACGAAACCCGCAAGGAGTACAGGAAGGATCCTTCCCAAAGAACCCGAATCTACCTGCAGCTTGACTACCAAAAGGAGTGAAAGCAGGAACCCAAAAAACGCACCACGGGGATAATTGAGTATGGTTGCCCCAGCACAAACCAGCCAAATCCCAATTACCAAAATCCAATCCCAAAAAGAGGGCAGGGTGGTCCGAATTGTACCAGATTTGTATCTTTCCCATCCCAACCAACACAAACAGGCCAGATAGGGCAAACTGAATTGGTAGTTATCATCATTCAGCTGACCAAACAGGAAACCAATCGCCAAAGGGGTGGTTGCTAGGAGGAGGCAAATGAATGGAATCATACGCAAAGTATAGCGGTCAAAGCCCCATTTGCCGAATCCATTTCGTTTTTCTTAGACCCGACCGCATCCAGGGAATGAATTCGTATTGACTCCCTTGGGAAATTGGTTATGAACGGGGTAGTCAGAAAAACGAATGGCGGAACTCCCAAGGAAGGGACTTATGTCTATTGCAAACAAGATGATTGTTTCCGTAATTGCGGGCTCGGCCCTCATGGGAATGGCTTGTTCGAATAAGTGTTTTCTAAGTAAAACGACGAATGACCCACTCAACTCAGGTTCGGTCAAAAAAACCATTCCAAGCCCGGCAACCTGGCCGCCTGCCTCTGAATCACCGGTGCCTTCAAAAACCATTTCCCCATCAAGCAATCCAAAAGTGGAAACAGCCTCAGGCCTTGATATTACCCCAACTGGTAAATCGGCAATTCAGCCTATTGGGGGCCAATTTCCTCCTCCAGCTCCTGTGGCAGATCTTAATCCAAACGGTGTAGTTCAGGCTCAACGGTTGGAAACCGTCCCTGCGGGAAAAAGGCAATTGCCACAAACATTTCCCCAATCCCAAGACACACCTTCCAATATCCCTCCTTTGACACCCTTCCCTGGGAACACAGGGAATTCTCTTGTGGTTCCGCCTCCCCCCCCAGGATCACCCTTAAGCGATTCCGCACCCTTGGGAATTCCATCGCCACCAAACAGCTCTCCAAATCGTTAATAGGAAAGCATGGCCGTCAATTCGTTAATGGCCGGATGGGCATGGCTAAAAAACCGCCTTTGGCTTATCCGGTTTTTGGTTTTTTTGGTGGTGGTGTTAGCCGTTGGATGGCAATTCCACCGAATCCTGAATTCCGATGCCCTCGCCCAAGGTCATCCCGGGGTGAGTCCCTTCATCATCCTTTTGGATTTCGCAAAAGGAATGGGTTGGATTCGATCCGGTTTAACGATTGGCTTTTATGTTATTGGGATTGGTTGTTCCTATTCCTTTTGGCACATTTGTGTAAGGAATTTGGGAAATCAAATGTCCCTAAGGCATGGAGCCATGGCGTTTTATTACAGCCAATGGGGAAAATATGCGCCAGGTAAAGGGCTTGCCCTATTGATGAGGGTAGGGGGGGCTGTCAAGGCTGGAGCCACCATTCCGATTGCTGCGGTAGCCGCCCTTTTTGAGGTCCTCGTTACTATGGTTTCAGGAGCATTACTCGGGCTCCTTTTGGGGATAGGCTTCCTTTGTTCGGCACCGATAGGGAATTCTGGAACCCTACTTTTCCATGCCGCAATCATTCTTGGAGTTGTTTTGTTTCCCGTTTTACCACCAATATTTAACCAACTTGTTTACCGCCTTGCCAAGCGTTTTATTAACCCCAAACAACAGGCCGTAAAACCTGGTTGGTCCGATTTGGGAAACGGGATTTTGATTACATGCGGAACCTGGATTTTTTTGGGAAGTTCGCTTTGGGTTTTGATTTCAGGAATCGGGGACAACGGGTTAACCGGGGTTTCGGGTTGTTTGAGATGTGTTATGTTTGTTTGCCTGGCGAGTGTTGGTGGATTCATTGCCTCCACCCCGGGCGGGCTTGGGGTAAGGGAATTCCTACTCCAGCAATACCTTGAACCGTTTTTGGGACCTAAAGCAGTGGTTGTTGTGCTTTTGCTGAGGCTTCTTTGGACAGCGGCAGAAGTTATCGCCGTCGGGATCCTCTGGATCGTTTCCCGTCGAAATTGTAAAATGAAGGTGTCAACCGCAATGGGTTAGGAAGGCATTGATGCGACTTTTGAGTATCGTTGTTCCCGTTTTCAATGAGGAGGAGAGCCTAAAAGAGTTGGCTGGTCAAATCCGAACCACCATGGAGAACGCCAACCTTTCCTTTGAAGTCCGATTCATTGACGATGGTAGTCAAGATTCCTCCTGGTTACAAATTCTGGAAATATCAAAAACCGACCCCCGATTTCATGGAACCAGATTTCGCCGAAACTTTGGCAAAGCTGCCGCCTTGGGGCACGGATTTCTTCAGTGCAAAGGCGATTGGATTGCCACGATGGATGCAGACCTTCAGGACGATCCTTCGGAACTGCCATCGTTGATTGCCATGTTGGATGGTGGATTCGATTTGGTTAGCGGGTGGAAACGAAAACGCAATGATCCTTGGCACAAGGTATTTCCCAGCCGGGTGTTCAATGGAATGATCTCGTTTTTGACCGGAGTTAAACTCCACGATCACAATTGTGGGATTAAAGTCTGTAAGGCCGAGGTGGCAATGGAAATACCACTGTATGGGGAACTTCATCGGTTTATACCAGTCTTGGCAGCATCAAGAGGGTTCAGAATCGGCGAGAAAGTAGTGGCCCATCGCGCCCGTCCCTATGGCATTTCCAAATATGGGGCATCACGATTCATTCGCGGTTTCCTTGACCTGCTTACAGTGACTTTCATGACCAGATATAGCCGCCGACCCCAACATTTTCTGGGCGGGATAGGATTGGGTTGCTTTCTCAGTGGCTTGGCGGTCCTTGGTTATCTTGGTTTTACCTGGGTTGTCCGTTTTTGGGATCCCGGGGCTTATTTACCTTTACATGAACGCCCATTGTTGATTTACGGGTTAGCTGCCTTACTTTTGGGAGCCCAATTTTTGTCCATTGGTTTTTTAGCCGAAATGATTGCTGCAGGGCAATTTGCACCCAACCAAAGTCCATCCATCCGTGAAACCAGCAACCTCCAAACGGAGCGGACCAAGCCCTAAGTTCATCGGTTTTTCCCCTGTGTTTTTTTTCCAAAAGGTAATGAAATGACTATTGAAAATGCAAAACCCAAAAGCAGCCTAACCACGGTTGGACCCGAACGGGCCCCAAACCGGGCCATGCTTCGTGCAGTTGGTTTTGTGGATGGCGATTTTGAAAACCCAATGGTCGGAATCGCCTCACTTTTTAGCGATATAACCCCATGTAACTCGCATTTGGATCGATTGGCTCGCAAAGGAGTGGAGGGTGTTCGGTCGGGGGGTGGTGTACCCCAAATATTTGGTGCACCGACGGCATCCGACGGAATCATGATGGGCCACCGTGGAATGCGTTATAGTTTGGTTTCACGGGAAGTAATCGCTGACAGCATCGAGGTCGTTGCCGGAGGAATGAACCATGACGGGCTCCTGGCATTTGGCGGTTGCGACAAGAATATGCCCGGGTGTGTCATGGCGATGGCACGACTCAACATACCTTCCATTTTTGTCTACGGTGGAAGCATTTTGCCTGGAACCGGGCCCCAGGGCAACGACATTGATATCGTTAGCATTTTTGAAGCGGTGGGACAACAACAGGCAGGCAACCTTTCCCAATCGGGGGTCCATAAAATCGAATGCGAAGCCTGTCCGGGGGCGGGATCTTGCGGGGGAATGTATACGGCCAATACGATGAGTAGTGCCATTGAAGCCATGGGCCTTTCGTTACCCTATGGTGCGTCCAATCCTGCCGTTTCAGCCGCCAAAGAAAGGGAATCTTTTCTTGCAGGTAAATTACTTGTAAACCTGATCCATAAAAACATTCGCCCAAGGGACATTATCACTCGTAAATCTCTGGAAAATGCCTATACTCTGGTATTGGCCCTAGGGGGATCCACAAATGCTATCCTGCACCTAATGGCAATTGCCAATGAAGCGGAGGTTGACTGGACCTTGGCTGATTTTGATCGCCTTAATAAGAAAGTTCCTCACCTTGCGGACCTCAAGCCGGGCGGCAAATATGTAATGAACGATTTGCACAGGGTTGGAGGTACACCCGCTGTACTCAAGGCCCTGCTTGAACTGGGTTTTCTTCATGGAGATTGTATCACGGTAACAGGAAAAACCTTGGCGGAAAACCTGGCCACCATTTCGAATGTTTACACAAAACCCCAGGATGTCATTCGACCCATTCAGGCACCCATGCACAAAACCGGGCATCTTGTAATCCTTCACGGAAATCTGGCACCCAATGGTGCGGTTGCAAAAGTGGCGGGATTGAAAAGCACCACCATAACAGGGCCGGCCAAAGTATTCGATGGGGAAGAAGCATGCGCCAAAGCCATTGCCGAACGAAAAATCAAGCCAGGTGATGTAGTTATCATCCGTGGTGAAGGACCGGTAGGCGGTCCCGGAATGCGGGAAATGCTTTCCGTTACAGCAGCCCTGGTTGGTCAAGGTCTTGGGGAAAGCATTGGCCTCATTACTGACGGAAGGTTTTCGGGCGGAACCCACGGTTTGGTGGTAGGGCATGTTTCACCGGAAGCATTTTGTGGTGGAACCATTGCCTTGGTTCATGAAGGGGATTCAATCACCATTGATGCCGAGGGATCCCAAACCATTACTCTAAATGTACCTGAAACGGAAATTGCCAAACGAAGGCAGGCCTGGGTTAAACCTGAACCTCTAGAACGAAAAGGGGTCCTGGCAAAATATGCCAGAACGGTAGGTTCTGCATCGGAAGGTGCGGTTACCTGTTAGTAACCAAACTTGGATTCGGAAATCCCAGGCACGGGAGTCACCTCAATGACTCCCGTGCCTTTTTTTATCGCCACCTTCAATTTATTTTTTTCCGTCTTTGGAATCGTTTGGCCCGAGTCCATTCGGTTCAAACAGAAATCAATCCGAATGAAATGGCAAACCTTGGGTGTAATTTTGAAATGGTATTTGGGATTCCTTGGACAGGCAAAATTGGGCTCCAGGCAACCTTGGGTGAAATTTTACATAAGATAGATTATCGGACCTTGGCAGTTATGGCTGGGTCTCGCCTCCCAACGGGCCCAAATCCTATAGTCCGATAATCAATGTTATGTTGAAATTGGCTTTTGTTTTCTAAACAGCTTGTTTTACCGCCATTTTTCCCCATTTACCCTTAGGGTTTGAGTGACCAAGGAAAATGAATATGACCCCAAACCCTACATTTTTCTCTGATCGTCCGCCAACCAAAAGCCCTTTCATCGTAGCAAGGTGAGGAACAAATTGGGATCCTGTTCAGCCGGATCACATTCCCCTAACAGGTCGTTTCATTTTCCTTTTCCAATCCGATTACAAGGTAAAGGTTCAGCGGGGCTGAGTATTCTCCGCCTCCCAATTCCCCTGCAAACCTAAGGGTTGAGGAAAGGGGTTCATTGGATTTCCACCACTACCCCTCTCCCTTCTCAAAAGGAGGAGATAATTGGCTTGTTTAGGGGTTTCGCTTTGTGGTAGCTAAAGGTGCCAATACCCAAATGGTGGCTTGTTTGACAATGGGTTTTTGGTTTAACGGTCTAAGCAACAACCTGGGTTGTGGGAGCCGGTTGCATTTTTTGGTATTCCCCCATATTTCGAAATTTGGCATACCGGGCATCCAATAACTCGGAAGTGTTTTTTGATTGGAGTTCCCGCAAGGATCGGGCAAGGTACGATTTTAAGGTTGCAGCCATTCCTTTCGGATCCCGATGGGCCCCACCTAATGGCTCTGGCAGGACTTCATCAACAATTCCGAATTTTGCCAAATCCCGAGCTGTAAACTTCAATGCTGCCGCAGCCAAGGGTTTGGTTTGTTCGTTTGCAACCTTCCATAAAATCCCGGCACATCCTTCAGGGCTAATCACGGAATAATAGGCGTGTTCCAGGATGGCCACTTTGTCCCCAATGCCAATTCCCAAAGCACCCCCCGATCCGCCTTCCCCAATAACCACACAAATTATGGGAGTAGGGAGTTGTGACATTTCCAAAAGTGCGGTTGCGATGAGCTGGGCCACCCCTCGTTCCTCCGATCCGATGCCCGGAAATGCTCCTGGGGTGTCAATGAGACTTACAATGGGAAGTTTGTATTTGGCTGCCAACCGCATATTCTTGATTGCCTTCCGGTACCCTTCGGGGTGGGCACAACCATACATGCATTCGCGTCGTTCGTTTAAGGTGTGACCTTTTTGATGCCCTACCAACAGGAATCTCTGGTCGTCCATTTGGGCAAATCCACTTCGAAGCGCCCGGTCGTCACCAAAAGCCCGATCTCCATGGAGTTCTACAAATTCGTCAAGCACCAATTTGACATAGTCCATCGTTTGGGGTCGATCTGGGTGCCTGGAAACCAATACGGTTTCCCAGGGGGAAAGGTTACTGTATTTGTGCTTTCTTAGTTGCGCCAATTCCTTCCTGATCCTCCGGATTTTTTCCGTTGGATCAGGTTGACCATCCGTCTCCAGCTCCAGTTTTAGAAGAAGATCTTCAAGCTCGTAAATATCCGTTTCAAAGGGCAATCTTACCGTGGTAGCCATAACTCGCCTCATGTGATTTCTGATTCCCGGAAAAGCCTAGGATTTTTTTTCCGGTACTTCTGCTTCCATCAAAGCCATTGATTTTAGAGCCATTAGGACTTCATGAAAATCCCTTGGACGATCTTCCCGTTTTTTAGAAAGCATTCTCAAAACCAGATCGCCGAATGATTTGCTTACCCGGGGGTTGGTTAATTTCGGGCTGACAGCCTTTTCCTTGAGGTGTTTGGCGAGGATATCGTTGGCGGTTGCTCCCCGAAATGGTGTTCGGCCGGTGACAAGTTCAAAGGCAAGGCAACCAAAGCTGTAGACATCCGCCCTTTCATCAAGGGTTTCACACCGGATTTGTTCCGGGGACATATAACTTCGGGTTCCTTGCGGTTTTTGTTTGGCCCCGAAAAAGCTTGAGAAAAAGCTCGGTTTCTGGTAGGCAAGGGCGAAATCAATGATCTTTACCTCACCGGACGCATTCGCCAATATGTTATCCGGTTTAAGATCGCGATGAATGTACCCTGCGGCGTTCATAAATGCCATTCCAGTAGCCGTTTGCTTGAGGATGTCCTTGGTTTTTTCCTCGAAAAATTGCGTGTCCTTCCGTTGCAATCGAAGCCGAATACTGCCTGCGGGGAAAAACTCCATGACAAAATAGGGGTTCGTTTTTCTTCGATTCAGTTTGAAAATCCGGATTACATTGGGGTGGGCAATTTTCAATCCGACCTCGGCCTCATGAACCAAAAAGTTGAAATTATCCCCATCATCCATTTTTTCAGGGAGTAATAATTTCATGGCTAAATGACGACTGCTCCCAATCTCAACCACTTCCCAAACTTGGGACGATTGGCCAGTGGATATGTGCTTTATTAGCTTGTAGTCGTCAATAATTTCTTCAGACATAAACCGGGCACCATTTTCCTGATGGGCCAATTTGACCTGAATGAGCCCAACAAATCAAGTCCATGGTTGATTCCATCAAACTATGGTCCAATTCTAGGACCAATATTCCTCGAAATGGATGTTTCCCGAATCCTGGTGGCCCCGGTCTGCCCGAAACCCCCGCTTCTCGAGAATTTCTATGATGCCTTCTATTGGGGGATAAGTATACTCCCCGGTCTCCCGATCCTTGTTCGGAACCCCAATCATGGCGGGATTTCCACAAAGGAAAACATGCGTTTTTTCGGGGTTCAGAGGTTCTCCGTTGGCTTTGTCAATATCTCCATCCTTTAAAAGATCCTGAATGTAGCGCTTGCGACCGGATTCATCCAGGTCCCTGGTGCTAAGTGGGAAATAGTGGTAATTGCCTAGCTTTTTCGCCAAGGATTGATGAAGATCCAGAAACCCGAGATCCATTTTTTGGCGCACACAACAAGCCGCTATGATCATTCCCTTGTGGCCTTGGAACAAAAGCTGCTGAAGCATATAGTTGTGGGGCGCCTCTCCCGTTCCGGTTGAAAGCAGAACCACGGTATCTTCGGGTTTCACCTTATCGAGGTTATAGGCACCTGTAATTTTTTCCCCCATGAATAATCGGTCCCCCTCGCGAAGCATGAATAATCTGGGGGTTAATGCTGGGGCCTTATCGCTGTTTGTTTTTCGAACCAGGACAATATAAAATTCCAGCCATTCTTTGTGTTGGGGCTCGCCTACCTCATTGTTTTCATCAAGGACCGAGCTACTAATGGAATAGGACCTGCGAGCCAATTTGGATTCCTCGACGGATCCCGGGATTTCGTCTTGGGTTCCGGGAAAGCGAGGCTCCCAATTTCCCAAACCCAAAAGGGTATATTGGCCAGGCTTGTGGGTTTTTAACGGGAGGTCTGGTTTGACCCGCAAAATCATCAGGTCGGAATGTATTTTGACCAGTTTGCAAACGGTGGCATTGTACCGTTGGGTTCGCAAACCGGATACCTCTTCAGGATTTAGCGCCATAGTATCAACTCCATTTGGAATTTTTTCGGAACCATCCTACCAGACCACCAATTTTTTGCGAATCACTTTGCTTTCAAATCTTCTTTCAAATCTTTTTACTGTGGGTGAGGGTTTTGTCGAGGTTTTTCAACCACCTATCACTTCACAATGCAGGTAGCTCATTATTCATTTCCTGTCTTCCACCACGGAAAGGAATAAATGGTAAAGCAACCCAATTGTTGATCTGGAACCTGGTTTCGAAAATATTTTCTCACCACTTCGTACGGCGGAGGCAACGGCGGACCGTTCAGGACGGTTGCACTTACCGCAATGGATCGCCCACTTAACCATTTTGTCAGGGTTTCTTCCGAAGATATTCCCTGATCGATGGGAACCAGCCGCCTTAAGGGAAAATGGTTTACCCTTGGATCTGCTCCCCAATAAAGGACCCAAACCGGCTGGCCCTCCCTTGCTATAGGGATGCTTTTTTCGGCCAATTCGAGGAGGCCCTGCCCCCAATCATAATTGGAATCACTTACCAGATTTTGAGGTCCTGGTTTCTGACCCCAAAAATCGTTGGTATACCTGAGTCCATCCGGAAACTGAAAGGCAATGGTTCCCCCTGCCGCCACAAAAAAAGCAATCGTTCCAACGGTTGGGCCCAAATACCTAAAACCGCAGGTTTGCCACCAAGCATAAAGGGATATTCCAAACACCACCATTAGCATTACAACCAAAGGAAAAATAAGCCTTAATCCGATTTGCACGCGACAATTGATACTAAAAACCAGCAAAAAACAACAGGCAATCAACCCCGGAATCCACGGTTTTTTCCGTTGTTTCCAAAGGAGCACAGGGAATATTACAAAAAACCAGGTAGGCAATTTAATCAAAAGGAGCACAGGAAAATGGTACCACACAGCACTTTCATGGGAATTTCCCAACAAATAGGAAGGATGTCCCCTCAAGTTGTGTTTAATCTGCTGGGCAAACCCCTCCCCCGCATTGGTAAATATCCTCAAGTTTTCGGATATCCAAACCATGGTATCGGCCAAGGGTCCAGGATTTAACCCTTTTGACCAGGAAACGAAAGTGCTTTCTTGCTTAAAATCCGATCCACAAAAGAGAAATACCAAGGCCAAAGCACTAAAGCCCATTTGCATCCAAAGCCGGAGGGATTTGCGAAGGGTTACCCAAAATACCCCCCTGCCCTGAAATTGACAAAAAGCAGTCCAAAGGATTGGTAGTTCCGCCGAAAATATCAAAATGGGGACAAAAACCAAAGCAGACGCTTTTGCAAAAAGCGATAAAGCCCACCAAGCAACCGTTTCCCACCAATTCCATCGGCTGGGGGTTCGTTGGTATTTAAGGCACGCCACAAAAGTGGCAATCAGGCATCCAGTCACCGCGATATCGGTTGTGGCCAGGGCAGCATGGCCTATCAAATTTGGTTCTAGTCCAACCACAGAAAGGACAAAAAAACCACACCACCCACCTCCAATGAATAAACCAAGCCTGAAACATTGGAGTAATAAATTCCACCAAAACACCAGGGCCGTTGTTCTTGCGACAGCCAACATCCACCCAAAATCCACCTCCCAATCCGGGGTATTTCCTGACCACAAAAACCAAAGATGTAGGGGAAAAGTTACCACATCCACGGGAAGGGGCATGGATCCCAATCGCATAAGGGGTTTGTGGGTGTGGTTTGCCCAACAATCCAATCCGCATTTCAGATAAACGGGTTCATCAAAAGTGGCACTAAGCTGGCGGGAAGCCCCCACAATCCAAAGGGATGTCAGGGCCACCAAAAGTATCGAAAAAGCCCACGGCAAATCGGGTTTCGGCACCAACCCCTCCATGGGTTTTTAAAGTCCAAAAAAGGCAACTACCTTAGAGGAACAATATTTATAACTATCGGGTTTCTAGCATTGTCCAAGAGGGATTTGGTGCCTTTTCGAGGTTGAACTGCCCCTGGTATCCGCAATGCTGAAGCAGAAGAAATGGTGGCGAAAACAAAGGGGCTGAAACCGTTAGGGCCAGCCTTTTTACCATTTTCACTATCCACACCTTTGAAAGGGGGAACCAATGCCCGGTTGGCCGGCGAGAACAGCATACTGGCCATGGCTTCCCCCTCTTTGGGTCCCATATTCCCAACGATAACTTCATCAAAAACACTGGCTGGGTGGTTTGGTGCGTTTTTCGAAAATATATTTTTTGAGGTCCCCTGGATTGCCTGACATACTTTTGAGGAATCCAAACCATGAATCACAATAATCACTGGTCCAACGGGATTGTTCCGTTTGATTTTTTCCTCGGTTACAGGATCCATGTAACTGGCACAGCCTTCCGTTTTAAGCGTTTGGACCAAACGCTTTACGGCCTCATTTTCCTGATAGGTAGGCAGATCCAACCGGACAATCCCCTTAAGTTCCCAATCCAAAAGAAAAGATGCCTCCAGCCGTTTTGCCTTTAGGACCGAGGGGAGTACAAGGTCGATTTTCTTCAAAGATTGGGAAGGGCCAATTGGGGATGCCAATATTTCAGACGGGGTGGGAGAGGGCTCCTGGTTGACCTGGATTGGGTTTTCTTCCCACGGCCTTTCTGGCAGGGTTACCAATTCAACACCATGCCCTATTTTCATTTTGGTGGGAACTGATTCCGAGGGATTTACACCAGCCGTTACCGTTCCACTATTGGGAGTATCCGGGGGAACATTTTGGGGTAAAGCGACCTTTTTGGCTAACCTCGGTTCCAGGGAAATATTTTCTTGTTCCTTGGGGATATTTGATTGGAAGGGGATCCATCCCCCAAATCCCACCCAAATGACCAATCCAAATGCCAGGGCGAAACACCCCATGACGGGTTGACCAGGAATGGTGGATTTTGGTTTTGTAACCGGAAAAGGGCGGTCTAATATCTCCCGAAGGACTGCCCCAGGCTCAATAGGGGGAACTGGCTTTTCCGTACGAATGGCTTGCCTTAACCGTCTGGCAACATGCAATTGGCCTTGGAAATAGTCCTTTGCCGATTTGGAGTTTGCTAACAACTCACGAACAATCGCCGTATCAACAGGGTTTGTTTCCCCATCAATATACGAAGATATCAAAAGTTTGTGTTTTTCGGTTATCATTGATTTTTTGGCACTTTACTCATTTCCAAATGACTTACCCACGCTTATTTGAGTCGAATGCGTATCCCAATGTTCCAATATCCACCGTAATTCTTGGCGAGCCCTATGTAATCGACTTCTTACCGTCCCAAGGGGAATGTCAAGCAATTCGGAAATAGTATGGTAATCCATTTCCTCAAATTCCTTAAGGATGAGCACCTGTCTGTAGTCCGATCCCAGTAATTCCAAGCCTTTACGAACCCGTAATATTTCGTCCTGGACCTCCGCATTTTTCTCGGGGTTTTCGGACATGCATTCCAATTCGGTATTCATGTCAGGAAATGCCAACGGGCATCCCGATCGGGGATGGTGTTTCTTGCTGTTTCGCCGAATGGAAAAGGCACAATTGATGGCAATTTTGTATAGCCAAGTATAGAATTGGGACCTGTTTTGAAATTTGTGCACCGCCCGAAACACTTGCAAAAACGCCTCTTGGGTGGCGTCTTTCGCATCCTCAGGATTCCTCAGAATCCTTAACATCCCTTGGAAAAGACGGTTGTAATACTTATCCACCAGCCGGGTCGCCGCCCAATTATCCCCTTTGGCCGAGGCGGTCACCAAAGCCAAATCTTCATCCTGAGGTTGGGCCTTAAAGGTCATTGCTCCCCCCTTCGATGAAATTATTATCCACCATATCGACCTTTTAATCAACCCTTTTGACAAAAGTCAGCCAGAAGATTTCCAAATCGCAAATCATTGGGAAATTCACCCTCCAAAGCAGAATTCCTATTATGTAAAGGTCAAGAGGTTCCTTGTTTTTGAAGGTAATAACTCGCGTGGCCAAGAAGATTCCAGGGATTGCCAAAATCCAAAAACCAACACCCAAACCTTTTTTTCAACCCAACCAGGATAGGATCATTGTCCGGGGAGCCCAGGAACATAACCTTCAATCCATCAACCTCGAAATTCCAAAAAACCAATTGGTGGTCTTTTCAGGTGTTAGCGGTTCCGGCAAAAGTTCACTCGCTTTTGACACGATTTTTGCGGAAGGGCAACGCCGGTATATCGAATCCCTCTCCAGTTATGCCCGACAATTTTTGGGCCAAATGCCAAAACCCGTTGTCGAATCCATTCAAGGCTTGGCCCCCACGATTAGCATCCAGCAAAAATCGGCAAGCAAAAACCCTCGATCCACTGTTGGAACCATAACTGAAATTCACGATTTTCTCCGTGTTCTTTATGCGCGAATTGGGCAGGGACATTGTCCCACATGCAAACGCCCAATCGAAGCCCAAACAAGGGAACAAATTGTAGAAAGGCTAAAAGCCTGGGGGCAGTCGGATCAGCTATTGATTCTGGCACCTTTGGCAAAGTCCCAAAAAGGCGAATTCAAAGATCTATTTTTGGAATTATTAAAAAATGGCTTCCTGAGAGCCCGGGTGGATGGAAAAATTGTCAGGTTGGACGAAGAACTTGGCCTCGACAAACGCATTCGCCACAACATTGAACTGGTCCTGGACCGTATTCAGGGAAATGGCGACAGGTCCCGGCTTGCCGAATCCGTGGAAAACGCCCTGCATCACGGCAAAGGGGAACTCATTGTAATAAAGGAGAGCAAAGGTGAAAAAGAATCAGTCACCCAAAGTGAACTGACCCTTTCCAGCAAATATGCTTGCATCCCCTGTCAAATTAGCTTTGCCGAACCTACCCCCCAAATGTTCAGCTTCAACAGCCCCAAAGGAATGTGTCCGTCCTGTGAAGGCTTGGGCCAGACCTTTACTATCTCGCCAGAACTTCTCATTCCTGACCAATCTTTAAGTTTTTTCAAAGGTGCCGTGGTTCTTGCGGGACCGATGGCTTCCATGGGTCGGTGGCGCAAGCATATTTTTGAAGGAATTGCCGAGGCTGTTGGGATGGACCTAAAGGCTCCCTGGCAAGCAATGCCCGATAACCACAAATTCGCCCTGCTTTTTGGCACGGGAGACCGTCATATCACCTACACCTGGAAACAACGCGGAGGGACTGTTTGGAAACATGGCGGCATTTGGGAAGGGATCATTCCCCAACTTATGACCAATTTCAAAAAGGTAGCCGCTGGGCCAAGGAAGGTGCAGCTACAAAAATATATGAGCATACTCCCCTGCCCCGCCTGTGCGGGCCTTAGGTTAAATCCCCAAGCCCGTGCGGTCAAGGTTGGTGGTCAAACAATTTGCGAGTTGGAATCCCTTTCAATCGGTATGGTCCAAGCTTGGATTCAACCCGGTCATGGTTCGTTGGAGTCGCTTTTGGGCCCTGTGGAAAGGCTCATTGCCGCGGAATTATTAAAGGAAATCCGCACCCGGATTGGATTCCTGATGGATGTGGGGCTCCATTACCTTTCCCTCAACCGCTCGGCCCCCACACTTTCCGGGGGTGAAACCCAACGGATCCGGCTTGCAAGCCAAATCGGTTGTGGCTTGGTAGGGGTCCTTTATATCCTTGACGAACCTTCGATTGGGTTACATCCTCGAGACAATGAACGACTCCTTGGAAGCCTTAAAAAACTGAGAGATCAAGGCAATTCGGTCATCGTGGTGGAACATGACGAGGATACGATGCTTGCCGCGGATCACCTTATCGATTTTGGTCCAGGACCAGGCCTTCGCGGTGGTCAAGTTGTAGCCCAAGGCCCCTTGGCCAAAATCCTGAACTCCAAAGAAAGCCTCACAGGCCAATTCTTAAGCGGGGCCCGGTCCATTCCCCTTCCCAAATTGCGACGCATTGGAAACGGGAAAACATTGAGGGTGGTTGGTGCCCGGCAAAACAACCTCAAAAACCTATCCATCCAATTCCCACTGGGGAAATTCCTTTGCGTTACTGGCGCAAGTGGATCCGGCAAAAGTTCCCTGATAAACGAGATCCTCCTGGAAGGTCTCAAGCGAATTCACCACTCCATTCCTGATGAAGAGGAAGGAGAACCGGTTTTAGGCCGAGTGGGCCTTCATGACCGAATTGAGGGGGCCGAGCATATCGACAAGGTTATTGCAATCGACCAATCCTCCATTGGGCGGACTCCCCGTTCCAACCCAGGAACCTACATCAAGGTGTTTGACGAGATTCGCAAACTCTTTTCGGTCGCACCCGAAGCTAAAATTCGCGGTTGGAAACCTGGTCGATTCAGTTTTAATCGACCAGGTGGGCGCTGTGAAACCTGTGAAGGCAATGGCAGCAATCGGCTGGAAATGGACTTTTTGGCAGATGTTTGGGTCACCTGCCCAGTCTGTGAAGGCAAACGATTCAACCATGAAACCTTGCTTGTCCGGTGGCGAGGAAAAAACATCCACGAGGTTCTCGAATTGAACATTGAGGATGCCCTTATGCACTTTGCGAACATCCCCAAAATTCGGGATATGTTGACAACAATGGTTTCCGTGGGAATGGACTATGTCAAAATTGGCCAGCCCGCACCAACCCTTTCTGGCGGGGAAGCACAACGCATAAAACTGGCAAAAGAGCTTTGCAAAAAGTCCACTGGAAAGACCCTCTATATTCTGGATGAACCCACCACTGGTCTCCATTTCGAAGATGTTCGCAAACTCCTCGAGGTCCTCCATGCCTTGGTAGATTTGGGAAACACGGTCCTTGTGATCGAACACAATATGGATGTTATAAAAACCGCCGATTGGGTAATTGATATGGGACCGGATGGCGGATCAGGGGGCGGAGAATTGGTCATTGAGGGGACACCCGAAACGGTTGCGAAATCCAATACATCCCACACAGGTATGGCACTCAAAGCGTTTTTTGATCCGGATCGGGTTACCACGACCCTTGCCCTTCATGATAAAAAGAAAAAAATTGACCTACTGACGGATCCGGGTTTTATCAGGGTTGAAGGTGCTTCCCAACACAACCTCCGGGAGGTCAATCTCGAAATCCCAAGGGGGGCAATTACCGTTTTTTGTGGTCCAAGTGGTTCTGGTAAATCAAGCTTGGCCTTTGACACCATTTATGCTGAAGGTCAAAGGCGCTATATTGAATCCCTTTCCAGCTACGCCCGCCAATTTTTGGGACAAATGGAAAAACCCCGCATATCAAAGATTGTCGGTCTCAGTCCTGCCATTTGCATCGAGCAAAAATCGACTCCACGCAGCCCCCGAAGCACCGTAGGGACCGTGACGGAAATACATGATTACCTTCGCGTTTTGTATAGCCGGATGGGCACTCCCCATTGTCCGTATTGTGAAATTGCCATCGGTACCCAGTCACGCGAGGAAATTGTCCGCCGGTTGGGCTCTTTAACAGAAGGAACCAAACTTTACATTCTTGCTCCGCTCCAGAAAAAAGGCCAGGAAAAATACAGCCAATTGGTCGAGGAGGTGAGCCGCCTTGGCTATTCCAGAGTCCGGATCGACGGAACTACCCACGAAATCCAGAACCTTCCTGAAATTGACCCGAAACGCCGCCACCAGATTGAGGCGGTGGTTGACCGGGTTATGGTCCGCAAGGCGCAGTTGTCCAGGCTTGCCGAATCCGTTGAGGCTGCATTGCACCTGGGCCAGGGAACCCTTTTGGTGGCGTGGGTGGATTCCGGAATAGCCGAAAAGAATTGGCGGGTTGAACGCTTTAGCCAACTCCTTTCCTGCCAACAGTGCGGCAAAGGATTTGAACCTCTGAACCCCCATCATTTCTCATTCAACAGCCCATTGGGATGGTGCCAATCCTGTGAGGGGCTTGGCTATCGCGAAGGCTTTGACCTATCGTTCGCGGTCCGAAATCCATCATTAACACTCCGGGAAGGGGTATTGAGCTTTTGGCCACCGCTTACTCCTCAAAACAAAAATGTTCCCAGTCCATTTCTGGGCTGGGCAACCGCAATTGTTCATTTTCTGGATATCTCCCTGGATACCCCTTATGCGAAATTGCCCGAAAAAGTAAAGCATTTGCTCCTCCATGGTTTTGGAGAGAAGGAACTATCCACCGAACCTCCTTCCCTAGCCAGATTTCAATACCAGGGTTTCCTTGGTTCCCTTGCAGAACAACTTCGCCATGATCCAAACCGAAAAGAGGAAATTGAGTCCCTTAAAGGCCATATTGCCTGTCCAAAGTGTAAAGGTGCCCGGTTGAAGCCCGAATCCGCTTCCGTTCGATTGAACCTTGGGCAAAACCGTTTCCCTACGCTCCATGATCTTTGTTCCCAGCGAATTGCCGTTATCCACGAATGGTTTTCCGACTTTGAACCGTTGGGGGAATGGAAAAAGGTCACCCATGACCTACTCAATGAGGTTCGTGGGCGACTTGGTTTTTTGGTACAGGTTGGATTGGATTATGTTTCGCTTGCCCGTTCTGCGCCCACCCTTTCCGGGGGAGAATCCCAACGCATTCGCCTTGCCAGTCAGATTGGAAGCGGCTTGACCGGGGTGCTCTATGTTTTGGATGAACCCACCATTGGACTGCATCCCCGGGACAACCATAGACTATTGGATGCCCTGATCCAACTTCGCAACCTTGGCAACACCCTTGTTATTGTGGAACACGACAGGGATGTTATTGCCTCAGCCGACAAGGTGGTGGATTTTGGTCCAGGTGCGGGCGATTTTGGGGGCCAGGTCGTTGGTCAGGGAACTCTTGCCGCATTGTGCAAAATCAAGGAATCACTTACCGGTCAATATATAGCCGGGAAGCGGGTTATCCCCATTCCAAAACAGCGGCGTTTTCCCATCAAAAAAGGGCGCATTTATCCCATTTCATTCATTGAGGTTTGTGGAGCAAGGAAAAACAATTTACAAAACATTACCGTCCGGATTCCCTTGGGGGGGGTCATTGCCGTCACTGGGGTTAGCGGTTCCGGGAAAAGCTCCCTTGTGGATGATGTCCTTCGCGAGGCCTTGCTCAAACAATTAAACCGCACGAAAGTTGCACCTGCCATGGTGGACGAAATTCGTGGATTGCAAGCCCTTGACAAATTGATTCACATCGATCAGAATCCAATAGGGAACACCCCTCAATCCAACCCGGCCACCTTTACCGGCTTATTCGATCATATCCGTGATTTTTTTGCCCGCCTCCCGGAATCAAAAATCCGGGGATGGTTACCCAAGCGGTTTAGTTTCAACAAGCCAGGTGGTCGTTGTGAGGCTTGCGAAGGAAATGGGCAGCGCAAGATTGAAATGCATTTCCTTGCGGACATCTGGGTAACCTGTGAAGTGTGTGCCGGCAAGAGGTACGCCCCTGAAACCCTGTTGATTAGTTATAAGGGTAAAACCATCTCGGATATCCTTCATTTGCGGGTTTCGGAGGCCCTTGCCCTATTTTCATCTTTCCCCAGAATACGCCGAATTCTTCAAACTTTGGAAGAGGTCGGCTTGGGATACATCACCCTTGGACAATCCTCTCCCACTCTTTCGGGGGGCGAAGCCCAACGGGTGAAACTGGCTGCGGAACTTGCCAAAACATCGAGCGGACGGACCCTGTATTTGCTTGATGAACCGACAACCGGCCTGCATTTCGAGGATGTGGCCCGCCTGGTTGAGGTAATCCATCGACTATGTGATGGAGGCAATACAGTTGTTTTGGTGGAACACAACCTCGATATTATCAAGAACGCCGATTGGGTCATTGACCTTGGTCCCGATGCGGGACCAAGTGGTGGAGAGGTGGTTATCCAAGGCCCGCCAGAGGCAATTGTCGATGGAAAATGGATTGGCGTTGGTGACGAGATTCTTCCATCCTCACCGGAAAAACACCAAAGCCACACTGCCAATTTCCTCGCCCCGATATTGTCCCAAGCGATAAAAATCGAACGGGATTCCAAAGCCCCACCCATTTGGCAAGTTCCCTTGGAGGAGGAAGATGAAGCCCCATTGGAAAATGTTCAAACTCCCTGGGAGGCAAACGGCAGGGAATGGCACCTTGTTAACCGGCTCGACCATGTTGGGAAACCCTGCCAGTGGGAAAGTGGGGCGCTTGAATGGATTGAAGAGCAATTCCAGTCCATTAAGGAAATAGATCCTGACCAACTGTTTGAGCCATGGGACTGGAACCAAAGGCATGTGGTTGAAGTCCGTGCGGAAAATAATCCCACCTGGTTCCTGCATGCCATGACTTGCCAAGGGTGGCTCTTGCGCCTTGTTTTTCGACTACCCCCCAGGACCTTTGACCAGGAAACCCTGGATGCCCAATTGGGGATTCCATCGCTCAATGATACCGTAGGAATCCCAAAATACAGCGGTGAATCCCGGGTGAAATGCCGCAAATTTCCATTTCAAGGCAAGGCAATGCAGGTTGTTACTATCCAGGTTTTTCGAAAATCGGAGATTGCGACACCTGCCTTTCGTAAATTTCTAATGGATGCAAGTTTAGCCTATCTGGGTTCATCCAAACCAAAAGGATCGAAGTAATCATGCCCCTGGGAATTCTTTTTCGTTGGATTTTCCTCTTTGCAACGGTCTTTTTATGGACAGCCTCCGCACCTTGTCATTTTCCCGTTTTGACCTTGGAACAAAACGAAATCCAATTGGGTTCTCCTGGCCACATTCACCTTCGCTATGGGCACCCTTTTGAAGCGGAATGGGAAAATTGTCCAAAACCCTTGTCGCTGATGGCCCAAACCCCGGAAGGGACCTCCATCCCGCTTGACCTTAAAAAGGTGGAAGCAACCATCGGGGCACGAACCATTGTTTCCTTTCGGGCACAATATGTTCCAACCACCAGAGGTGATCACAAAATTGTGGCAACCCTAGCCCCCAAAAAAACACAAGGCGATCAAACCCCAGTCCAGGAAATCGCCTCAACCTGGCTCCATGTCCAGCAAGAAAAAGGTTGGGACAAAAAAAATGACGGCTGGACTTCCATGACTCGCCCTTATGGGCTTTTTCCCGGAATGGTTTTTCAGGCCCGGCTACCCAAACCCGCAAGCTTTGAATTTGAATTGCTAAATGAACGGCCCCCCGCTCCCCTACCCAAACCTTCCTTGATCACCTTTGCCGCCAAAACGGATGCCCAAGGAATTGCAACCCTTTCCTTACCCAAACCAGGTTGGTGGGCCCTGGCCGCAGGACAGGAATCCATCGACTCCAATGGCAAGCCTTTGCGATTCGTCCATGTCCTCTGGCTCAAATTGGATCCGCTTGACAAATGATCTCCCTCATGGCAATTCACATCCCCGATCAAATCCTCAAACCCAATTGGTGGATTACCGGCTGGATTATTTGTGGCTTATGGGTCTTTTGGTCCTGTCGCAATATCGAGGATGAAGAGATTCCCCAGATCGGGCTTTTTAGCGCGGTGTTTTTTCTGGCCACCCTGTTTCATTTACCCTTTATGAATGTTCACCTTGTCCTCCCCGGGATCATGGGGATCTTTCTTGGCAATCGGGTCATCCTTTCGATTGTCACCGCCATGCTTTTGCAAGCTGGCATGGGTCATGGGGGATTTACCACCTTGGGAATCAATGCGGTTCTTCCGGCGGGAGTAGCCTCCCTTTCGGCCTGGATTGTCAAGCCTTGGCTCATTCATTACGCCACCAAACCCAAAGCCTTGGTGATTTTTGGGTTTTTTCTGGGCTTCGTTCCTGTATGCATTTTGATTGTTCTGAATTCGGTTGTCCTGGTTCTTGGTGGTGTCGAAAATTTCCAAATTCCCGCCCTTTTAGGGCTGGTTTTGCATCTGCCGGTCGCTATTGCAGAGGGAATATTCCTGACCAGTGCCCTACCCTTTCTAGCCAAGTCAAAAACAGGCCCATTTCGCCCCAGGGAGGCCACCCGGCTTGCCACCCTTACCTTTTTCTTTTTGCTCCTTCTGCCATGGAGCGCACCGGCCCACGCCAATACCCCGGATTTCCTTCCCCATAACCTCAAATTGGATTGGAAAATCGGAGCACACCAGGAATTATGGGTTGAAGTTTATTACGATCGGGGGGCAGATATTACCCATGCCGAATTGATCGTCAAAGATGCCTTGGGAAAGGTACTAATTCGCGAATCCAACCATGTGGCAGGCCGGTTTGTGGTCAAAATCCCCGATATTCAATCCAAATTGGATCTTTTTGTTCAAGCGGATGACCATGTGGTTCATGCCACGGTTCCCATCGACGCATGGACAAAAAACGAAGGATTGGATTTTAAACAGTCCAATTCGGCAACCAACGAGGCCAACCCTCGACCCGAGGGTGCGATTCCATGGCAAAAAATCCTCGTTTGCCTGGCTATTATCCTTGGTTCGACCGCTGTTTGGATGGAATGGCGTGCCCTGCGCCCAACCAAATCCCGCTAGTCAACATCGCCAAATTTCCATGGAAATCCGATATCTATTACCTATAATCATTGTTTACCCATTTGAGTACACGGATTTCTTTCAAGATGGCAATTCTGTTACAAATCTCCAAAGCACACAAAAGTTATGGCGACCAAGTATTACTGGACGGGGCGGAAGCCACCCTTTCGGATAATGCGAAAGTTGGATTTATTGGCCGGAATGGGGCCGGGAAAAGCACCCTTCTGCGGATTATTTTGGGAGAAGAAGAACTCGACAGTGGTGAAGTCATTCGGTATCCCAATTTACGATTGGGATACCTCAGGCAACATGATCCCTTTCAACCGGGCGAAACCTCCCTCGGATACCTTAAACGGGACAGCGGGCAACCCGACTGGAAATGTGGAGAAATTGCAGGCCAATTTGAAATCAAAGGGGCCTACCTGGATGGGCCTGTTGCCAAACTTTCCGGAGGTTGGCAAACACGCTTGAAGATTGCGGCACTTCTCCTCCATGAACCCAATTTGTTGCTCCTGGATGAGCCGACCAATTTTCTCGATTTACGGACCCAAATTTTGCTGGAACATTTTTTGCAAGGTTACCGGGGAGCCTGCCTGGTGGTTTCCCATGATCGGGCCTTTTTATCGGCCACATGCAACCATACTTTGGATCTATCCCATGGAAAGTTGATCAGTTTTCCCGGAAAAGTGGACGCCCATCTGGTGTTTCAAAAGGAAAAACGGGAACAGGATATTCGCACCAATGCCTCGGTTTTGGCAAAGATGCGACACCTCGAAGAGTTTATCGCGAAAAACAAAGCCCGGGCGGCCACTGCCACACTTGCCAGGTCAAAAAGCAAACAACTCGAGCGAATGGAACTGACCGCTTTGCCAACCACCTTGCCAACGGTCACCATGCGGGCTCCCCAAATCCAGGCCCGCAAGGGCCCTGCCCTGCGTTGCAAAAATTTGGCAATCGGCTACCCTGAAAGGGAAATCGCCTCGGATGTAAACCTGGAAATTGACCATGGGACCCGTGCCGCCATCGTCGGGGATAACGGCCAGGGAAAAACCACCTTTTTGCGAACAGTGGTAAATTCCCTCACCCCCCTTTCCGGAGAAGTTCGGTGGGGCCACGGTTGCCAAATTGGGGTATATGCCCAACATGTTTATACAAGCCTTCCGGAAAATCAGACCGTTATTGATTTCTTGCACAGCAAAGCCGCCAGGGGCAAAAAAGACCAGGAAATCCTCGACATTGCCGGGGCTTTCCTATTTCGGGGTCCCCATACCCTAAAGCCCATTTCGGTGCTTTCCGGAGGCGAAAGAGCCCGCCTTTGCCTGGCTGCTTTACTTCTAAGCAACCACAACATCCTGATTCTTGACGAACCGGGCAACCACCTGGATGTGGATACCGTGGATGCCCTGGGAGATGCCCTGCTTGCCTACGAGGGTACTGTCATCTTCACCAGCCATGACCGCCATTTCGCACACAAAATCGCAACCTGCATTATTGAAGTCAGGGATGGCAGGGTGACAACCCATGGCGGCAATTACGATTCCTATGTTTACAAGGTCAACAAAGAGGTGGAGGCGGGTGAAAGGGAAAGGGCCAACGACCGGGTGAAATTACCTCCCGAAATAGAGAAAGCTCAAAAACCGGCCGGATTAGCCCGGGTAGATATGGAACCCCAAAAGGAAATCAAACTGGTTGAGAAAACCATCGCCTCCCTGGACGGTCAACGCAAAGCCCTGCAAAACAGGCAGCTCAATACAAATAGTTCCAAAGAATTTGATACCCTTCAGGGGGAAATCGAAGCGGTTGCTGTTCAACTTTCCGAAGCGGAAGATCGGTGGAGCGAGTTATTCGCCATCGTTGAAGGATTTGCCTAGTTACCACGGATTTTGAACCCACCCAAAGGCCAGGCCATAAACCCGGATGGGGTTCATTTTCCCCTGGATTTAGGCCAAACCTCGTCCAGGGTCATTTCCCATTGTCCCAATCCCACCTGGACCAAGGCAAGCCGTTTTCGTTGATCAATACGGCTGATTTGGCCTTGCTGCCCAAACTTGGGAATATCCACCCAATCGCCTATTTTCAATTGTGCCCTTGCCCAGGCGATTTTTTGACTTTGCTCCAACTCCCTTTGGGCTATCTCTTTGATAAGGCGGTCGTTTTCGTTGGCGGTTTCTTTGGCAAGGAACTCCTCCAAGTGGCTTGAACCACCAACGGTTTCCAAACTGTTTGGCTGGTCAGGATCGAGTGGGGGAACAGGATTCGATGCCTTTTTCTGGCCTTTTTTACGGATTCCAAGGTAATACCTCGCCCGCATGATCAGGTTTTCAGGGAGGTTAAACCGGCGCGCAATTTTAAGCGCATTGCTTTTGCCCGGCCGGCCAAGGATCAATCGAAAAGTGGGGAGTAGGGTTTCGGGATCAAACTCAACCGCCGCATTGATCGCAACAGGGTTGCTTCTGGAATAGCGTTTCAGGTCCCCAAGGTGGGTGGTGACCATCGCAAGGCAATTTCGTTGACCCAGTTCATCCAAAATCGCCCGACCCATGGCGGCCCCTTCAGAGGGATCTGTTCCCGTTCCCAATTCATCCAACAGGACAAGCGCGCATCGACCAATCCGGGGCAAAATCCAGCCTATCCTTGCAATATGGCTGCTAAAACTGCTAAGGGACTCCGTCAGATTTTGTTCCTCGCCTATATCCGCAAAAATGCCATCCACCATGGGTATCGTCGATTCCCTGGCCGCCGGAATCGGAAGCCCGGAAAGAGCCATATAACACAACAAACCTGCGGTTTTCAAACTGGCCGTTTTTCCCCCGGTGTTAGGCCCGGTGATAATCATCAAACGGGCCGGTTGCCCCATTTGCAGGCTGATCGGCACTACCTCATTGGTCGCCTTGATGATTTCCGAACGCCCTTCGGAACTGGGGCAATTGGCCCCCCCTGTGGATTGATCCCCGCCGGATTGCAACTGCATTTCAATCAGCGGGTGCCTGGCATCCTTGAGTACAAATAATCCCTTTTCGTTGATGTGCGGCCGAACCATTTTGAGATTTCGACCCCAACGGGCCTTGGCCAGGATCAGATCCAGTTTTGCCAGGATCCCCATGGCGAATCCCAATGGCCCGGCAATCCTTGAAACCTCCGCACTCAGCCTTCGCAACACCCGAGCCACCTCTCTGGACTCTTCTTCACGGAGGATGCTTCGCTTGGTAGCAAGGCTTGCCACGGCGGTTGGTTCGATAAAAACGGTATCGCCGGTGGAACTCGACCGATGATGGACTCCCTGGATTTTATGGCGATGATTAAAAGAGACCGCCAATACCTGGTGTTCCCCAACAACCGATACTTGTTGGAAACGGAGGATGCGGCGGATTTCCGGATCCCTGAGCATCCGATTCAAAAGGGCCTTGACCTTTCCATCCACCTCCTGGATTTGACGCCGTACGGCCGCCAATTCCGGACTGGCCATATCCAGCACCTGACCTCTTTTGTCAATGGAACCATGAATGGATTTGGCGTGGGCTCCCAGGTCTTCCAGCGGTGCGAGGAATTCAATGAGCCTTAGGGAATCCCCCTCCAGCTTAACCTTAAAGCGATAGGTTTGGCCGGTACAATCCATGGTTCGGGCTATATCCAATAGCTCATCAATGGTTAATTGGGAACCCAGAACCGCCCGCCTTAAGGCAGGCCTTACATCCATCAGGTCCCCCAAATGAGGGGCAATGGATTGGGCCAATAACCCGGCCATTTCCTCCACCCGAAGCTGTTCCCGGGTAAGTTCCTTCAAATCAGGAAGGGGTTTCAAATCCAGGGCCAGTTCCTTGGCCAGAAAACTGCGGCACTCCCGGGCAAGGTGTTCCCTGACTTGGTCAAATCCCACCAGGCTTATTGTCTTGGCATCCATCCGCAATTGTTTCCCCGATTGATTGGGGAATTTTAGGCATTTTCCCCTGCACCACTAAGATCATCCCTGGAGGAATTTTGTGTCCAAAACTATCGTGGATGTGTTGGTTATAGGCGGAGGCGTAATCGGGCTTACTTCGGCTTGGTTTCTGGCAAAAAAAGGCCTTTCGGTTGCCGTTTTGGACATTGGTCCGTTGGGAATGGGGGCGTCCTGGGCAGGGGCAGGTATCATACCCCCGGGAAATGCCTCCCTGGCCGAGGCCCCCAACGATAAACTCCGGGCCCGGGGTTCATTCCTTCACCCAGGCCTCCATCAGGAGTTGCTTGACCAAACCTCGATCGACAACGGCTATCGGGTTTCAGGGGGGTTGGAGGTGTTTCCAGGCGAATCATTTCCCGAACCGGGCCGGATTACAGGATGGACTCAGGAAGAAATTCCTTTTGAAATTGTGGACAATTTTGACCAACTGGATTGGCCAGGCTTGAACCTGGCCCGGCTGAAAAAGGCCGTGCGATTTCCAACCATGGCTCAGGTCCGAAATCCCCGCCACCTCCAGGCTTTGGTCAAAGCAAATGCGCAAAAGGGAGTTCAACTTTTCCCCAACACCACTATCTCCCAATGGGATTCCAAAGGCGACCGCATCCTTAAAGCCCATGACAAACAGGGAAACAGCTACCACCCCGGAAAGGTCCTTTTCGCCTCAGGAGCCTGGACCCGATTAGCCGATCCTTCCCTCCTGGGTCTGGATCCCATGATCCAACCCGTTCGCGGTCAAATGGCCCAGTTTTTTTGTCCCGAGTCATCGGTTTGGCCGATTATTGAAGCGGGAAAACGCTACCTCGTTCCCCGTGGGGATGGCGTTTTGTTGGTTGGAAGCACCGAGGAATTTGTGGGGTTTGACACTTCGGTGACTCCCCAGGGACAACAGGAACTCATTGCCTTCGCCAGGGACTTGATCCCAGCCCTTTGCAATAAGGAACCTCAGAAATCCTGGGCGGGCCTTCGTCCCTTTGCTGATCGGGGCACCCCCCTGATTGGCCCCCTGCCCGGCCGCTCCAATGCCTACATGAACGCAGGTCATTTTCGCTGGGGATTCCAGTTTTCCCCCGCAGCAGCAGAAATCACCTGTGCCCAAATCCTTGGCCAACCATTGGCTTGGATCCCCTTGAACAGTTTTGACCCCGCCAACCCGCCCGTCAAACAGGTATCCCAACTTTTCCTGTCCTGAATCCAACCGACCGGAGCCTCCCTCATGAAATCCCCCTGGTTTTGTTTGGTGGGGGTTTTTGCCCTTACCCGGTGCCTGTTCCCAGCGGATGCTCTGACCCGCCTCGAAGAAAACCACTTGAAGGCGGTCCGGGCAGGGATTCAATCCCTTGCCAAAATGCGCAAAGATTTACCCCGGACCGGCCCCTACCAGGAATATCGGGCCAACCTTCATGTTCATTCGGCCTTTTCCCATGATAGCCGGGGAACGATCGAAGAGATTGTTGCCGCCGCCAAACGGGCCGGAACAGACATCCTTTTATTCACAGAACACCCCGCGCCCCATTACGATTTTTTCAAAAACGGGCACCAGGGAACCCGCGATCAGGTTTTGCTGATTCCCGGTGCCGAGATGAATGGCTTGTTGGTTTACCCAAACGAAAGCGTTTCTGGTGCCAACGGTTTGTCTACCACGGAGGTGTCCACCCTGGTGCAAAGAAAAGGTGGGCTAACTTTTCTATCCCATCTTGAGGAGCGGATGAACCTGGAGGTACCTGATCTTACCGGGGTCGAGATTTATAACATCCATGCCCTTTTCAAAGAACAAAAAAAATTGGTCTCCACCCTAAAAAACCCATTATGGCTGGCCAAAACCGGGCCGTTGATCAACCACTATCCCCAGGAAGCCTATTCTGCCCTTCACGAATACCCCGCCAATTACCTGGCAAGGTGGGATGAGCTTTGCCAACGCCGACCCCATACAGGCGTATCCGCCAATGATGCCCATCAAAATATTGGCCTTAAAATCAGGATTACCGAGGGCAACAAGGCTCAGATAGAATCTGCCCTTGGGGAAAAATTGTTGGAGGTCAACGCTGCGTTATTGAGTGCCTTTCTTTCATTGCCCAAGGAAACAAAACCAGGTACGGAGGTCTTCCGCATGCAGTTGGATGGATACGAATACGCACTCAGGCACGCTGCCACGCATCTGCTCATGAAAAACAAAAGCCGGGAGGAGACTTGGGATGCGTTGATAAAAGGCCGGGCTTTTGTCGCCTTTGATTGGATGGCCGATTCCCGCGGTTTTGATCTTTGCCTGGAACAAGGGAATAAAAGAGGGGAAATGGGCGAAAAAATGGCCTGGAAAGAGGGAATTATCCTCTCGGGAAAGGCTCCCCTGAAAGGGACCTGGAAGGTGATGCAAAATGGGAAACAGGTGAAGGAAACGATCGGTTCGGACCTCCGTTTCCCAATCACCCAACCGGGGGTGTATCGGGTGGAAGTGTGGCTTTCTATTGCCGGAGAAAACCGGGTTTGGATCCTTTCCAATCCCCTCTATGTGGCAAATCCATAAACCAAGTTACGCAGTTGGGACCATGAAATACCGGGGTTTTCCCAGGGAAAAAGTTAAGTCCTCCTTAAAAAGTCGGGACAACAAATCCCCACTTTGGAGGGGTGCGCGTCAACCGAAGCCAATTTCACCAACCCTCTTCGCTTATTCCCCTCTAGGGAGGGGTGCCCGTCAGGGCGGGGTGGTTCGTAAGGTGTGCCACCCCGTCTTCCCCATTTTGTGTTTCAAAAGGCACCACCCCGTCAGGCTTCGCCTGCCACCCCTCCCCAGAGGGGAATTCAATACAAAGGATTAACCCTGATTCCACTCCCTTGAAGGAGTGCGCGTCAACCGAAGCCAATTTCACCAGCCTTCTTCGCTTATTCCCCTCCCTTGAAGGAGTGCGCGTCAACCGAAGCCAATTTCACCAGCCGTTTTCGCTGATTCCCCTCCCTTGGAGGTGTGCCCGTCAGGGCGGGGTGGTTCTTCAAAAGGGCCACCAGGCCTTCCCCATCCTGCAAAATATCTTTAACGGCTATACGGATCACCACCAGCCCTAACCCATTCAGGTAGGTATCCCGATTTGCGTCGTCCTTTACCCGCCCGTCGTGCGAGGCACCATCGGCTTCGATCACAACTCCTTTTTCTGCGCAGAAAAAATCCACAATGAAATTGCCAATGATTTTCTGCCGATCAAAATCCAAGCCGTTGAGTTTTTTCTGTTTGAGCTGATTCCACAACAAAGCCTCGTGCAGCATCCCGGCCTTGCGAAGCTCCCAGGCGTGTTCTTTCAATCCAGGGTTGAAGGGCAAGGACATGTAGCCTTTTGTGTTTCTCCTGGGACCGCTGGACTTGCCCACATCACCACCCCGTCAGGCTTCGCCTGCCACCCCTCCCCAGAGGGGAATTAATAACTCAGGCTTCGCCTGCCACCCCTCCCCAGAGGGGAATTCAATACCCCAGCCTACGCCATTCGGACCTTGTAAACCCGGTTTTCCTGAATGAAATCAAATCGTCCCTCAAAAATCGGGACTACAAATCCCCTCAAGAAATTAGCCATTATTCCCCTCCTTTGGAGGGGTGCCCGTCAGGGCGGGGTGGTTCGTAAGGTGTGCCACCCCGTCTTCCCCATTTTGTGTTTCTCAAAAGGCACCACCCCGTCAGGCTTCGCCTGCCAAACCTCCCCAGAGGGGAATTCAATACAAAGGATTAACCCTGATTCCACTCCCTTGAAGGAGTGCGCGTCAACCGAAGCCAATTTCACCAGCCTTCTTCGCTTATTCCCCTCCCTTGAAGGAGTGCGCGTCAAGGCGGGATGGTTCTTCTTGATCCTTACACCTCGGCCAATTGATGCAATTCCTCCGCAAACCACGCCATCCCAAGAGCAAGAGGAATGTATCGTTCGATCTGTTCGCCGGATTTTTCCAAGGTTTCCAAAAGTCGGAGGATCTTCGGTCTGGAAAGGGCTGGTTGAACCTCTTTCACCCAAGGAGGATGGGAATCCTCCAACGGATCACCCGGGAGCTTTGGTCCCAGGAAGTGGGAGCCTGTGCGGGAAAGGGCCCGGAGAAAATCGAGAAGCAAGGGCCTTTGCAAGGCGCCGGTATTCCCGGCCGATTCGGCCAGGTGGATCAAATCCTCCGCCAAGGTTGCATCAAGCTTTACTTGCCTTGCGAGCAAACGGAATACCCTATCCACGAGTGCCCAGAACGGAGCGGTAGTCATGGCCCTGGCACTGGCAATGCTCCCCCCGGACGCCCATTTGGCCCATTTCCATTCGGGAGCAAAACGCAAAGCATCGCCTGAAATTCGGTCCATTTCTTCCGGAGACAAGGGCCCAAACGGGATTTGTTGACACCGGGACAAAATGGTTTGAAGCTGTTTTTCAGGGCGTTCCCCAATCAGGAAAACCACCATGCCTGGAGGCGGTTCCTCCAGGGTTTTGAGAAAACTGTTGGCGGATTCCGGATTCAAAAAATCGGCATCGTCGAGGATGGCAACCTTTTTTTGGGAAACCATTGGTTTGAGATAAAACAAATGACGGAATTCGTTCATTAATTTTACGGGAAATTCGCTTTTGTCCTCGGGTTTGGCAACAGTCAGGAGGTCAGGGTGGGAGTCCCTTTCGCAAAGGGCACAGGATTCACAGTCCCCACAAAGTCCCAATTCCGGTTTGGCAGCATGTTTCAAACACAATAGAGAGGCACAAAATGTTTTTGCCAACCGTCTTTTTCCCACCCCCGCCGGGCCGGTAAAAAGGTAGGCCTGACCCAGCCTTCCTTTTTTGAGGAGCCTTTCGAATCCCTGTTTCTGGCTTTCATGGCCAATCAGGCCTTGCCAATTCATGACAATATCCCCAAGTGGGCTTTCACCCGATCAAGAATTTTCTTGTGTAAAGGGAGGGGATCTTCCCGGGCATCCAAAACCAGGATGTTTCGCTTTGGCTTTTGAGCTTCGGTTAAAAATCCATTCCGGACCGCATCATGAAAGGTTCGAGGTAGGCGCTCCATGTGATCCTCCGGTCGTACCCGGCGGGTAGAAGCTGTGTTGGTATCAAGGTCCAAAAGGAAACAAAGGGAGGGCTCCATTCCTGAGGTGGCCAGGTTGCTGGCAAGGTCCAGCTCGGCAAGGTTTAATCCCCCCGCATGACCCTGATAAACGAAGGTGGAAAGGGTGTAGCGATCGGTAAGAACAATTTCTCCCCTTTGGAGCGCGGGCCGGATCTGCTCCGAAACCAACTGGGCCCGACTCGCAAAAAACAGGAGGGCTTCCGCCCGTAGGTCAATAGCAACCGGTCGGTCCAGCAACAAGGAACGCAGGCGGTCCCCCAAGGGAGTTCCCCCTGGGTCGCGGACCTTGGTCACCTTTCGCCCCAATCCCTCGAGGGCAGTGGTCAAGAGTTGGATTTGGGTGGTTTTGCCCGCTCCATCTCCCCCTTCAATGGAAAGGAATCGCAAGCAATCCGGATCAGGGGAGGGAAAATTCAAACGGTCACCATCTCATCGGCATGATAGGACGAACGGACAAACGGTCCGGCAACCACGGTAGGAAATCCGAGGTTACGGGCATGGACGGCAATAGCGTCAAATTCCTGCGGAGGAACATACCTTTCCACCGGGATATGTTTAAGCGTTGGGGCCAAATACTGACCCAGGGTCAAGGTATCACAGCCAATCCTTCTAAGATCTGAAAATACCTCCATCAATTCGTCCAATGTCTCCCCCAAACCCAACATCAAGCCCGTCTTGGAGGTGATCGTGGGGTGTTTCCGCTTGCAAGCCTCCAGGACAGCGAGTGAGTTTTCATATTTTGCCAGGCGTCCCCGAACCTTTCGGTAAAGCCTGGGCACTGTTTCCATGTTGTGATTGAATACTTCCGGTTTGGCCGCAAGGACTGTTTCCAGTTGATCCAGGTTTCCTTGAAAATCAGGCGTGAGGACCTCCACCACCGCCCCGGTTCGTTCCCGGACAGCCTGAATGCACCGGGCAAAATGGCCGGATCCCCCGTCGGGCAAATCATCCCGGGTTACACTGGTGATGACTACATGGCGCAGGCCCAGCCGTTCGGCAGCCTCAGCCACCCGGGCGGGTTCATCCTCTTCCACATGAACCGGTTGTCCTTTGGGTACAGAGCAAAAACCACAAGGCCTGGTACAAACATTCCCCAGGATCATGAAAGTGGCGGTTCGCCTGCTGTAACAATCGGACCGATTGGGGCATTTGGCATTGTCACAAACGGTTTCCAGCTTTAGGTCTTCGAGCAACTTTTGGGTCAGAAAATTTTCATTTCCTCTGGGTAGCGTCTTTTTCATCCAGGGAGGGAGGCGCCTTCCCATGGACTTGGGCTTGGGTTCCAGCGGAGAAACGGTCTGCAAACGGATCATGGGAATCCACCCTTTCCAAGGTCGAACAAAATCATTTTAGGGGTGAAACGACAATTTTGTCATTTGGTCCGGGACTTGGACCCTGGTTCGCTTTGGCGGGGAGAACCGCTAGAATTTTCTACCAGCCTTTGATTTTGCGGGAAAGGATCCTGCTTGGCCGAATTGGGATGAGTTAAAGGGAAATAATCATGCGAATGATTCGGGCGTTTTTTGTGTTATGTTTGAGCATCGGTGGATTTGCCATGGCCCAGGATGCCAAGAACCCGCAAGTGGTATTGGAAACCTCACAGGGCAAAATAACGATCGAACTCGATGCAGGAAAAGCCCCCGTCACCGTCAAAAACTTTATGGCTTATGTCAACAAGGGCCATTACGATGGCACCATCTTTCATCGGGTTATTCCCACCT
>SYLG01000015.1 GCA_005808665.1 Planctomycetia bacterium
CAATATCAAGTAACTTGGTCGGGACTACATGCCGTTTTGAACTCGACATACTCCAAAATCCCGGGAAAAACATCAATCAGGGTCCCAAAAAAGACCAAAAAATCGTAAAAAATCACTCCAACTGCGTAACTTGGGTTAATGACATTCAAAAATCGGTCCGAATTATTAGGGCCTTATCCATACTTTCGCCTGGAGAAATCCTTGCCAAAGTATTCGAGGCGCACCAGGTAGGGGAGGTTGAGATCCTTCGGTGTCCCCGGGAAAAAGCAGAATGGATGGCATTGGAGGCGGGTCGCCAAGGTGTGTTGCTCCATTGGAGGGAGGGCAAAACGGGTGAAACTTTGTCCGCCTTATAAACGAATTTTACCCAACGCATAAAGCCAAAGCACCATGGAGTACCACTTCCTCGCCCAAAACGGCAGGAAGAATATCGGTTAGTCCCAAATAGGGCCGAAAGAGTTGTGTGGAAACCTCCCTGCGAAGGGGTTCGAAAAAAGCATTCTCCCCCAGGAGGGAAACCCCGCCTCCAATAACGATCCGTTTTGGGCAAATAAGGCATATGACTTGACAAAGACCCCATGCAAGATCCTTGATGGAGTCTTGAAGGACCTCTTTCGCCACCAAATCCCCCCTTATTGCCTGGTCTGCAATTTCCTCGACGGTCCTCCGGTTTCCGGATTCCTTCTGGTAGCGGTTTTGAATTCCCCACCCGGATGCCTTGTGTTCAAGAATGGTGCCATATGGACCCTGCGTCAGGTGGCCTATTTCGGCAGCTCCCTTTCCTACCCCGGGGTGAATGCGGCCATTTTGAATGAGTCCCCCCCCGATCCCGGAACCCACCGTGACATAAAAAACGGGATCAGCTCCCCGGCCGGCGCCAAAGAGTGCCTCTCCCAAACCTGCCACATCGGCATCATTTCCCAAATGAATTGGAACTTTCCCAAACCCCCCGGCTACTAAAAGGTTGGACATCCAACCGACGATTGGGAATAGATCCCAGCCCGAAACCTGATGCGAGGTTATGGTTTGGCCGGTGTGAATATCCACAGGCCCACCAAAACCTATACCCACTCCCAACAGGGCCCCCATTTCTCCCTTGGATTTTGAAGCAATGCCATTTTTTTGCAGGAATCCTGCGAGGGCACCTTCGATTTGTGCCCGAATCCCGGTCGCCCCCTGGTTGGGATCCACCTTTTCCCGCCATAAGGCTAGGAGCGTTCCCTGGCCCAATCCCAATGCCATTTGAAGTTTTGTTCCCCCGAATTCAATGGCAAGAAACATGAAAATCCTTGGACCCGCCACCGGGTTTCAAATGGGTTAGGAGGTAAAACCAGAACGAACTGGCTATAAGCCTTGCAAGGTCCTCAAAAGTCATGGGAAACCTTGGGGAAAGGGAAGGCTAATCGGGTTAATGGGTGGTTTGGGTCCAACCCAAACCGAAGGGGCTCCAAACCGAATGGTGCTCCAAATCAATCAGGTATCATTTCATGAAAGGACCATGCCAGAAGGTGGTTCGAATGGTTACTTAGGTGAAGGTAGTTTCCCTTCCAAACCGATCCGCCGATGCATATCATCCACCACCCAATGGAATGCGGCGAGGTGAACCGTTTCGACGATTCCCATATCGTCTAATGGGACATGAAGGGAATGGTTGGCAAGGGAAATCAATTTGCCCCCGGAAAAGCCGGTACAGCCCAAAGTTTCCACACCATGGGAATTGCACCATTCGACAGCTTTTAAAATGTTTGGGCTGTTGCCTGACCCGCTAATTGCAATAAGCAGGTCACCTTCCGAGGCGAGGTTTTTGAGTTGCTCAAGAAACACACGGTCGAAACCCTCATCATTTCCCCAAGCAAGGAGGTAAGGACTGTTGTCAGTAAGGCTGATTACCTTGAGGCGTTTTTTTTCGGTGTCGAAATCTTCACGGCGCAGGCTGCCTTTTCCAAGGTCTTCGCAAAGGTGGCTAGCATTCGAACCCGATCCGCCATTTCCAATGATAAACACGAATTTCCCCAGTTGATGGCGGGCACCCACCAAGTCCGCCAGGTTTTGGATTTGCCTGGGATCGACCCGCAAAAGTTCATCGCCAATTCGTTTCATAAAAGCGGCTGGATTAAGGTGGATACCAAGCATGAAAAAAGAGACCTCTCATTGGTTGGGAAAAATTTTGACTAGGGAAATTCTATGAATTGAACTAATCCTCGGAATTGTTTACGGTTGCCCATTGTTTCGAATTGCCGAAGGGAATGGAGGTTGGCAGGAATGGATATCGGATGAACGAATGGGAAGGTGGACGGTCACCGACAGGCAAAACCTGGGATAATTGGGCCCGTTTGAACATTTAAGCCCAATCTGGAATAGTACCGGCAGGAAATTTTTCGATATCCTGGCGATAAGCAGGAACCGACCCTATCCATGAGTATGGGAGAACCAATTGGCCTATGCTGAAGGAAGATAATTAAGGGTATACCATGCCACCGGGTGCAAAAGGGAAAACCCTTGGGAAGAGCGTACCCCATCCGCATGGATTTCGTGAATGTTTCCCACCACGACTTTGTCGAAAACTAACCGAACCGATTTCATGTCTGGACTAACCGTGGCGGAAATGATTTTTGGTTTGGTGTGGTCCACTTCGGGACTGCCATAAGACGCCTGGTAGATATAGCAAAAAGTAGAAGCCTGATAGGATTTTGGATCGGAAGCACTTTTCGGATCCAAGGGTTGGGTAAATGAAAATTCAAACCCATCCGGCTTGGCGTGGATTTCGTGAATTTCGAAGGGAACCTTGCCGGTCCAATCGAGTCGTTCAAAGGCAAAGTTTTTTGGCCCCCGGGAACCCCAACCGCGGTTGGTTCCCCCAACAAAAGCAGACCCTTTTTCGGTGATCATCACCGGGACATTGCCTGACCCAAACCCTTTTTTGAAGGGAATGCATGCTCCCTGGTAGCGGCCATTGATTTTTTCCAAAACCACCCGCATCAGGGTGCTATGGGTTTGGTCATTGACAAACATTTGGCCGGCAAATGGGCCGAATTTTCCCTTGGACCGGTCGAAATCGACCCCAGAAGCGCTTTGGCCCATTTTGTTGTAAGGAAAATAAACTGCAGGGGGAACCAACTCCGGGATTTTGGCGGCTTCAACCATCATCCGGCTCCCTGATTTGGGGGAAACCGGTTTTTTCCCCATTACCCCGGATTCGGGGGCCAAATCGTACCACTTGTTGCCATCGGGATGCCCTTGAAAGGACCCGGGAGCAAGGTGTTTCAAGGAGCAGGTTCCGTTCCAAGGACCCTGGTTATCCGTGTAAAAGACATCCCCTTCCTGGTTGAAACCGATCCCACCCGGGGAGCGGATTCCACTTGTGGTGGGGATCATTTTGCCTTGGGTGTTTACCCTGACGCACCATCCACGGTATTTGCAATCGCTCCCAAACGAACCTGTAAGGCAAAGAACGATCCAAAGATTTCCTTCCTGATCAAACTTGGAGCCAAAAGCATATTCGTGATAATCCCCATTGATTTCCCAATCCATATTTACTGTTTCAAAAATATCCGCCTTGCCATCGCCATTGGTATCCTTCATGCGAGTTAGTTCACCTCGCTGGACGGCATAGGTCCACTCGTCCTTTTGGGCAAGGCCAAGGACCTCATGTAAGCCATGGGCAAACCTGACCCATTTACAATCCCTGGAGGGGTTAGCGGCATAAGGATTGGAAACCGACCAGATTTCTCCTCGCCTTGAGGAAACCATCAATCGGTTTTCTTCTGGAAAATCAATAGCCCCGGCTTCAAGAACCACGCCCTGGGGTGGGTCAAGGGTTGTGATATTATAATAATCCTCTTCGACGGGTGGTTTGGTTAAGGGTTCTCCTCCCATGGATTTCCAGGGGTTTGCCCCAAGAAATAAACCAAGGGAGGTCGTTTGGAGCCAATTTCTGCGATTTACCATGGAAATATCCCAAGTGGAACGAAAAATAGTATTGGTTACCAAATGTACTCGATTTTCAGGGGCTGATCTTTGGTCGATTTATCCAAATCAACCACCAACTCCTTTTTCCCAGCCAGGGTTCGGATGCGTGCTGGCGCTCCATGAATTTTGAATGTTAAGTCTTTACCCAAGTGAAATATATTGCCGCCTCCATTCAAGGCATTGGACTCTGCAATTTTCAGGGTGAGGCCAGCGGAGGGCGAGGAAACGGAAATCGTTCGAATCAGGTTGGCGGTTTCGCCTTCGGGTTTTCCCGTCGAAAAATCATTTATGATTGACTCGCCTATTTGGTAGCGGAAGGTAGGGCGATCATCCGGGGTGGTGGTGTACCCCAGAAACTTGTACCCAACGGCCTTGGTTGGCCACCTTTCGTTTGGGGAGTGGAGGATGACGATTCCAGGGCCATTGGCCAAGTTAATTAGGTTATCCCCAAGTGGGCTTTGGTTTCCTGCCCCTCTGTCAAGCCAATGTTTCGAGGCATCAATGAACGAACCCTGCCAAATTTGGGCGAGTCGACCGAGGTTGGCATCAAATGCCAGGTTGACTTTTTCCGGGTAGCCCACTCCAATGGATCTGGGTCCAACGCCTTCGAGAAAATTGCGATAAATTATAGCGTCTTTGTTTGGAACAAGGGGAATGGCACCCCTGATAAGCCCATCTGGCACAGGAGCCTTGTCCCGGAGGGTAAGGTAGAACCAAACCGCTTCCATTTGTTGATTCACTTCCCCTTTAAGAAGGTTGTCGAAAAAGGTTTTTCCGTTGGGAAAGGAGGCGGGCATACGCGTTCCAGGACGCATTACCGATGGGTTTTTCATGTATGTGATGAACCAATCACGGTTGAGCCGATTGGACATTTGAACCATGTCAATCGCTTGGACCCCTTCCGCTTTAATGCCGTTAAAAGTGTGGCATTTGATGCAACCCAGGGCTTTTCCGCCAACAAGGAATTTGGCGACATTTTTGACCTTGTTTTCCGATTCGGAAAAATCAACCACGGGAACAGAAGCAAGTTTATCCACTTCGGGCAGGTCATGAATCAAATGGCCAATATTGGATTCGCCAAAGCGCGGCATTCGGGTAAGCATATAGGGCCGCACTTTGGTCCCTTTTTCCATGACCTCCTTTAGCCAGGGAGTTTTAAGCTTGCCCCCAATTCCCGTAAGCAGCGGTGGTATCCGGGCTTCGTCACCCATTTCGGGTTGCGTTCCAAGAAATAAGGCTGAACGCTCGGGTTCGACACCTCCCATAGTGTCCCGTTGGTGGCAGCCAATGCAATTGAGGGCAACAAGTGTGTGGGAAATCTTATCGGCTTGGGTTGGTGTACCCTTGGCAACGGAATCCAATCCAATGGCAATCCATTTCCTTTGATGATCCGACAAAGGATAGAAGGGTTTGCCTTTTGTGGGTGTGGTTCCAATGCAACCTCCTTCGGCTTTCAAGGGAGGTAAAACCGGTTCCAGGGCTTTGAAAGACTGCAGATTGTGGCAGTTAACACAACCAAGTTGGACAAAATGGTGTTTGCCTTGGCTCGCTTTGTTTTGGTCCAGGACAAACGGGGCTTTTGCCTGGATTGGAACCGGGGCCAAGACCGCTGGAGTCAAGGTTGTTCGTAACAAATTGCCAAGGTCAGTTTTACCAAGGCCGGGCCCATTCACCTCGGCGGAAAGTTCAAATTCACCCCCTCCCTGAAATGTGGTCAATTCGACTTTGTGTACCCCAATGGGTAGGTCGAGTGTTCCTTGAACCTTGGTACTGGGGTGGATTCCATCATTATTGATTACGGTTTTATTATTGATCTTTAGGCGGGAACCATCATCGCTTGTTAATGAGAATTGATAGATACCGGCTCGCTTGACCTCCCAAAAACCTGTAAAGAGAACCGCCACATTATTTTGTCTGGTGGCGACCGTCAAATCAAAACCAACCGATTTCCCACTGCGGACAGGTTTTATTTTTTCGAAATCGGGGAGTTTGTCCCAATCCCCTTCGTAGGCGGAAAAAAGAGTATTGAACAATAAAGCCCCAGTCAGTTTGGTATCGTTTTGAAGGAGAAAGGAGGCTACCGCCTCGGCTTCATTACCTTGGAGAAGGGATGGCATTCGGCCGGAAGGGCGTACCGAGTGGGGATTGGCCAAAAATTGCACAAGCGAGCCGTAATGGTATTTTCCTTCCAATTTCCCAAGGGGGATTTGATTCGGGATTTCTTTTTGTTCGAGGGCCATTCCATTTCGGGGGCCATGGCAGGAGGCACAACCCACTTGGGAATACAGTGTTTGACCTGTTTGAATCAACTTGGAAGAAAAGCGTTTGGCGATGAGGGGAGGCCCTTGGGTGGCCAGGAAATGGGTCAAAGCCTCGGCAGTCAATTTGCGTTCCTTTGGTTCAAGGTGGTCCAACATGTTGGGCATGGTGGTACCTATCTTGTGAAGGTTTGGGTTTTCCAGAAACCCCTGGACCCATTCAGGCTTTAGCCGAGTGCTTGCATGGTCCAATTTGGGGGCTTCTTTGCTGGAAATCCAACGGCTGGCTCCAGGGTTTTGATGGCACCGCAAACATTGAAGTTCGCCTATCAGGATTCGACCTGCCAAGGCAAGGTTTGGTTCCTCCATCGACAAAACCTTGGCAACGCCGGGAATTACTGGACCTGCCGCCTGGTTAGTAATGCAAAACAAACCTAAAAATGCTATGACACAAAACCAACGAAACATCTGTGGCATTTCCGGTTTCCTAGTGATAAATTGTTATCGGCCTCGGATGGGAGGGAATCGGTGGGTCTTTCTAATGGAATACCTTATGGGGGACATTCCTTGAGGCAACCGGGAAATGGAAAGACAGTCTGACACCATTGGAAATTGAATGGGTTTGGTGGCTGGTTCGCCAGGAGAAACCAAGGATAACCGGAATCCATGGCGTTGTTTTCGTTGGTTTTTCTTCCCACTCTAATGATGTGCCATTCCATCCGGCCGGAAAGGTCCAGGTCAGGAAGGATCGGATGTTTTCTTTAATCTTGCCGACCCAGGCTAAAGGGCCGACCCTCCAACGGGATCCGACGCATTTCAACCCATTGGGAGTTTAGTTCTATCAGCGATTGGGTATCAAAAGAACAAACCCAAAGGCCCCCCTTTTCGGTTTCTTGAAGGTGAACCGGGCACCGGATGGTTGCTTGTCGAATTAGGTCACCTTGAGTATTCATTTCCACAATTGTGTTTGTTCCCGCAAACGCTGCAATGGTATTGCCATTGGTACGGGTGATCGCATGGCCCCAATAACCAGATCCGCTTGACCCCACCGTGTTATTGATGGTTTGGAGGATCGTGCCTTTTGCATCGAGGCGGAGCAAAATGCCCCGGCTCGAAAGCACCAAAAATCCGTAATCGGGAGTTGGGGTAGCGAATCGAATTCCATCCTTGATCGGAATGGATAATTCGGTTTGTCCGTCGCAATTCACAATTCCAAGGTCGGTAAAGGTGGCATAAAAAGTTTTCCCACCCTCCAATCGTTGGCACTGAATGGGAGCAGATGGGGCGTGCCAATTCCAAAGAATGTTCCCTTTGCCATCGCGAAGGGTGATTTGACTGGAATGGCGTTCTGCAATCAGGAGCCGATCACCGGCAAGGAGTTGAAAATCATTTGGGCCTTGAAGGTGAGTTATGGTAGGAATTAGTTTCCCATTGTCATTCATTTGGCAAATGCGCCCGCCTTTGGCCCCATCGTATTCACAAACAACCAAATTCTTTTTCAATGTGGTTTGAGGCAAACCAGGACGAACCTTTGTGGATTTGTGTTCCCTCCAAAAGGCCACAAAAGCCTCCATTTCACCACGACTCCTTTTTCCCAAAAGGGGCGGTGTTCTTAAATCCTGGGTGAGGAGCAGAGATTCAATATCCCATTGAAGGTCTTGGGGTAGCTTAGGAACCAGGTCCGCCAGGCTCGGAGCCATTACCGCCTTACCCGCATCCAACCGACCCTGGAGGTAATTGAAAACCTGCAAGGGATCGGTTGAACCATTGGTTTGTTGTTGCTCCTCTGAACCCGAATAGCCTGCCCAATAGGCGGACCATAGTATGGACGGGTAAGTGGTGGGAATGCGAGATGGTAAATCATTTTGGGAATAGTTTCGCACCAACCATTTATGAATGGCGACCCTTAAAGATTCCTCCTCGATAGATTCCAAAAGCGAAAGCAAAAGGTTAAGGGGTGGGCCGGAAGTTGGTTTTTGAACCTTAGTAATTTCCCCTCGGATGGTTGGTGGATTTAACCAGGAACGAATTTCCCAAGGATTGGGTAGGGGAGGTACCTGGTTGAGAATGTCTTTGGCCCTAAGCCTCACCTCGGCATCTGGACTCTGCAAGCAAATACGCAAGGGTTTTCTTGACCTGAGTCCCAGGGACAGGAGCTCCGAGGTTGCTTTTTCGCGTTGTGAAAATTGGAGGGAACCCAATTCCGTGGCCCAATTGCGGCCTGATTCGGTTGATTCTTTAGTGGATTCCACCAAATCGGTTAAAACCCTCCAGGATTGATTTGAGGATTGCAAAGAAATGGAGGTTGAGAGAGATTTGCCTACAGTTGAATCGGCCATTGTTGTCATGGGAAATCCCAAGCCAAGGCCACCCAGGCAGGATGCCAAAACGCTACGGAATTGGTTCCATTTCATGCCACAAAATCCCAATCCTAATAAAGGTTTTGATAACCGTACCTTTTTGTTGGGGATTGCGATGACAAATGGAATGGATGAAAAAGGAACCGGTTGTAAAAACAGGGGTACAAAAGAAAAGTCCGGCAGAGTTTACCCCACCGGACCTAACTTATTGCCAACCTGATCCGATTTTATCCCAACAATACGCTTGCTTCCCAGCCCACTCGTTCCGCAGAACTCCGGAGTTTTTCGAGCGCCCGATTTTGGATTTGCCGAACACGCTCTTTGCTTATCCGAAGTAGGTGTCCGATTTGGCGCAGGCTATGGGTCCCATTGCCCGTGAGACCAAAGCGAAGGTCGAGAACCTTGCGTTCTCTGGGGCGAAGGTTTTCCATCAGGAATAGCAGGGCTTCCTGACGCTCATTCCCATCGCGTTGTTCATTGGACTCATTGTCCGGCATCGCCTCAGTTAATTTGAAATCGCTATCATCATCCAAAACAGCGTTCAAACTCACAGGGGTGCGAGTAGCTGTTTGGAGGTGGGTCAGGTGCTCAAGGCTGCTTCCCGTTCGTGAAGCTAGCTCTTGAGGGGTAGGGATATGTTTGCCCCCGTGTGCCAAGGCCTCGGATTCTTGTTGGAGGAGCCCTAGTTCTTGCAGGTGATGCGGGGACAAGGAAACAAGGTGGCTTTGTCGGGCCACGGCAATCTGAAGAGTTTGACGAATCCACCAAGTTGCGTAGGTGGCAAGGCGGGTGCCGTGACTCACATCAAAACGATCAATGGCTTGCATCAACCCACAAACGGCCTCTTGCAGGAGGTCGGCATAGCTTAGTGCGTGGTGGCGAAACCGTTTGGCGACATGGGCCGCTAGCCGAATATTGGCAGAAGCCAACCTGTGTTTTAGGTGGACATATTGATCATGGAGGCGGCGGATGGTGGGAACCGTCCTGGTATCCGGGGTGATGTTGGTGCGAATGAACTGGGCCATTGGCCAAGGTTCAACTGCAGGTCGGGTTTCCCGAAGCTTAGGGAAATATTTGACCAAAGTTCGCAACAGTTCGTTTTTGACTTCCCAAAAGTCGGCAAGGAGTTCGCGTTCCTCGTCCGGGGTGAGAAGGTCCGATGAAAAAATCATCGGAGATGGTCCACCGTTTGGATCATCGTAGTCAAAGGAGTTGTCGACGGCTTTTGCTTTCATGGAGAATGGTTCCTGAATGTATCAAATCGCGGACACGGCAATCCAGCCATTGTCCTGACCCGGCACATCCGTGAACCAGTATCAGAAGTCACAGTATGACACCCAACTTTGCCTCATGCAAAGGGGGGACTCAAAAAAGCCCCAAGATGTCCACCCAAACCACCTAAAAATCAGATGGCCTTACCCGGAATTTGAACAAGCCTCCTGGATCGGTTTGAAATTCCGGCCTGTCCGGACCGTTGAATTGTAAAACGAAGTTTTGTTTCAATCAAGCGGGAAATGGTGAGAAGTTGGAAAATGGATAGGGAAACCTGTTCCGTTTATGCCCGGGTCAAGAAAAATCCCTATGAAATTTGCAGGCTTTGGCCCCGATCGGTTAACATTAACCGTGTATGAGGAATTCCCCACAACCAACACTCTGTTTTTTCTTGGTTTCGCCTCCTCCCCAATTCGAGGAAAGTTTGGGGTGGGGGGGATTTAATGTGCGAATTTTACCAAAGGATATGGCGCAGCCCCATTTTTTTTCCAATGAAGGTGAGCAACCCCCTCATGCAGTATTGGCAGCTGGAACAATCCCGGAATCTTTGATTTTTGGATTATTCACGAAAGCAAAAAGAGAATCCCCCCAAGCGTTGAGGATCCTTCTTGGGCCAATATCGGATGAATTGACCCAGGCAGTAAGCCAAAACTGTCAATTTGAGGGATTAATAGAGGGTTGGCTGGATTGGCCCCTTGATAAAAACCGGTTTAAACTGGCAATATCGCTCGTGCGGCGGACTACGCCTGAAATCATGGTATTCGGTACCAAAAACGATGGGGTTGGAGCGAATTCGTCCTCCCTTGGGGTGATTCGTCAACTTCGGCGGGAAATGGAATCCTTGAGAGAATCTCTCAATCATTGCAGTCTTACCGGGTTACTCAACCGAAGGGGAATCGAAGAGAAATTGGCACTGGATTGGCAGGAATCCGAGGCCCTTGGTTTGGAATTTGCCCTCCTCATGATAGATGTAGACCATTTCAAATCGGTAAACGACCAATACCTTCATCCTGCAGGAGACCAAGTTTTGGTGGAGTTGGGTAAACATCTTTCGTTGCAACTTCGTGCCAGAGATTCTTTGGGAAGGATGGGCGGAGAGGAATTTTGGATTCTGGCCCCAAATACTGAACCCAAAGGTGCCCAATTACTTGCCCAAAGGCTTTGCGAATCGGTGGTAAAACAGCCCTTTTCCGTGAGGGGAGTACTCATTTCCATTACCATCAGCGTTGGGGTTTCCGTGCTCCGGCCTCATCACCAATTGGATTCAAGTCAGCTGTACCATCAGGCGGCCCAAGCCCTGCGTCAGGCCAAACAAAGTGGTCGAAATTGTGTGAAAGTTCATGATTAGCTATCGTTTATAGTGCCTGTAAAACCAATTCCCCAAGGTTTTTCCCGGCCAGTTTGGACGATTTCCCCAGCCGAAACAGTGCCCGAATCAATCCAGGAGAGCGCAAAACATCGCAGATTAGGCGGCCTAGAGCAATTTTCCCATTGGAATCGACCCAATGGAGTGATTGCCTTGGCAAACTTTCGTTGGGGCCATCCGTTATGGAGCGGCAAATCCCAAAAGGAATATCGGCACCAACCATAGTTTGGGAAAAATAGGAGCTTTCCATATCCACCAAATCAGATCCCGTAGTGTGGAAACTTTGGTTTTTTTCGGATGGATAGTAGTAAACGGATTTGGAATGAAGGGAAACAGCTTTGGGTGCAATACCTTTTGTAGGAACCAAAACTGGGGCTTTCGGTGGGTTTAGAACTTCCTTGACCTCAAAGGCCATCCCTGATTTGGTATGTGGAGAAAGCCCCCCAGAAAATCCCGCCAGGAGGGCAAAATCCGGTTTGTACGACAATTCCTTTAAATGCTGGTTTAAATGTCGATGAAAGGCCTCTCCCGGGCCGAAAACACACATTTGCCAATCCCAACCGGGACGGTGAACGGTGGTTGGGCGATTAAATCGGGGAAAGGGCAAGTGTATCTTATCCGATTTGGATAGTACTCGAAAAACTGCTTTGGATTCCACCTCCAAAGCAAAGGCGACCAATCCCCGATTTGCCGTTGCGAATTGGCGAACCGGTGGCATTAACTGAGTTGCCAAAGGAGCATTTTTAGGCTGTCCCCGAGTTTGCCATTAACACCAAGGGCTGCAGATATTTCGTATCCGCAGTGCATAAGGCAATTTTCGCACCGCGGGTCTTTTCCATAACCAAACTTTTCCCAATCGGTATTCTTGATCAGGTCAGAATAGGAATCATGGTGTTTGTCAGTAATCAGGTAACAGGGCCCCTTCCAACCTTTTACATTGCGTGTTGGATTGGCATAAGCGGCACAGGTTAATTCCCTTTTTCCGGCAAGGAAATCAAGATAGATTGGGGAACTCATCATTCGGTATTTGGCGAAGAGTTTTTGAGCCTCCGAAAACTTGGCACGAATATCCGCCCTGGTCATAAACAGTTCCTCGGCACCGTCAGGGTTCGTGTCGTGAACCGCCTGATAACCATATGCGGGGCTAACCATGAAACCATCCACCCCAATTTTGGAAAGGAAACCAAAAAGGGCATCGATTTCATTGATGTCGGTTTCTTTGTAAATGGTGGTGTTTGTGCAGACCAGGAAGCCCGCCGCCTTGGCTGCCTTTATCCCTTCGACCGCCTGATCAAATACGCCATCCTTTTCGACAGCTTTGTCGTGGCTTTCTTTTAATCCATCCAGGTGGACATTGAAAAAAAAGCGGGAGGTTGGCGTGAATTCGGCCAGTTTCTTCTGCATGAAAACGCCATTCGTGCACAAATAAATGTGTTTTTTGCGATTGAGGATTCCCTTCACCAGCTTGCCGATTTCAGGATAGATAAGGGGTTCACCACCGCAAATGGAAACAATCGGCGCCCCGGCCTCATCCACGCTGGCCAGGCATTCCTCAACCGTCAGTTTTTCCTTGATAGTCTTTGAATATTCGCGGATCCGTCCACAACCGGTACAAGTCAGGTTGCAAGCGTGAAGTGGTTCAAGCATCAATACAAGGGGGAATTTTTTTTCGCGCTTGATTGTTTTTCCTGCCATGTAGCCGATCATACTGGTCGTCAAAGATAAAGGAAAACGCATGAAAACCATCCTTCTTTCTGGTAGGGAACAGTTGATCCCTACCGAGCCAATAAATGTCCAGTCAAATCAAACCAAAAAAAATCAAGGGGAGTCGTTCTCCCATTCATGAACATCACCATTCCTAAAAAGGAAAGGGTCCAAATGGCCATGACATTCGGGCCGGGTTTCCCTGGGGCAACCCGTTTCTTTTGCGTACCGCGCAAGGGCCATGAGAGGAAAATAGAGCCTGTAATAGTGGTATTTTAAATAGAAAACTTTGGGGAAACCAGTCCCGGTGAATTGGGGCTCAGGCCAACCTCCCTGGGAATCCTGATGCCTGACCAGCCAATCAATGCCGCAGGAAATGGGACCATGAAAGCATGATTCCTTTTGTTGTGCCGCTTGTAATCCCAAAATAGCCCAAGCGGTTTGCGATGGGCTGGATTCACCCAATCCAACTGACCCAGGATCGTCATACGAGGAGCAATTTTCCCCCCAGGATCCATCCGCCTTTTGCATCCTTTTCAACCAATGGGCACCCCGTAGTACCATGGGGTCATCGGCTTGAATTCCTATTTTTTCCAGCCCTACCAAAACCTGCCAAGTGCCGTAAATGTGGTTCACACCCCATCGACCGTACCAGGAACCATCCGGGAATTGGTTTTTGGCAAGGAATTCCAGGGCCCTACTGGCTGCGTTATGTGTTTTTGTGAAACCAAATTCGGCAAGGGCCTCAAGAACCCGCGCAGTGATGTCAGCACAACTGGGATCGAGCATGGCGTTGTGATCGGCAAAGGGAACTTTGGTAAGGATCTCCCGATTAATGTCTTTATCAAAAGCGGCCCAGCCCCCATCGGAATTTTGCATCGCAAGCAGCCACCGAATGGCTCTTTTACAGGCACTTTTTCCTTGGGGTTGGAGGTGGGCCTTGGTCCTGGCCAAGGCAATCAACACCATTGCCGTATCATCGGTGTCCGGGTAAAAATCGTTGTGGTATTCGAAAAACCAACCACCCGGTTCCACCCCGTCCACATTGTCGGCCCAGTCCCCTTTGCGGCGAACTTCTTTGGCCAAAATCCATTGGGTGGCCCTAAGGATTTCCGGGGTTGCCACGGTGTACCCGGAAGTCCCTAGGGCGTTGAGGGCAAGAGCGGTATCCCAAACCGGGGAAAGACAGGGTTGCAGTCTTAAATATCCATTATCAACCAATTGGAGGTCTTCAATTTGTTTAAGGGCCCAAATCATTTCCGGATCACTATCTGGAACACCAAGGGCCTTGAGGGCAACCACGGTGTAAATCATGGGGGGGAAAATTGCCCCCAAACCATCACTGTCGGCAAATCGTTCCCGCATCCAATGGGCAGCATGTTCAATGGCGGTTGATCGGATGCCACCCAAGGTGGGCTCGATGGCTTTGAAACACCTGTCCACCACCAGAAAGAAATTGCGCCAGGTAAATTTCTTTTTGTCCCATGCCGCCGGGGGGGTAATTTCCGAAGGATTGCCGGTGAAAAGCTCTTCAATACCCATTTCGGGGGGCAAAAATCGGACCGGTTTGAGGGCGGACATGATGGAAAGCGGAACGATGATTGTCCTTGTCCAAGCCGACATGGCACTTGGATTGATGTAAAACCACTGGGGTAAAAGCATCAGTTCCGGAGGCACCGTGGGAATGGATTGGTAATTCAATTGGCCTAAAAGGGCGAGGTAAAATTTGGTGAAACTGTTACACGAGGTCACGCCGCCAAGGGTCAAGCATCGATTCCTGGCCAATACCATGCGAGGGTCCGAGGCGGGGATCCCAGTAATTTTCAGGGCGAAGTACGCTTTGATGCTTCCAGAAATTTCACTTGGCCCACCGGGAAATTGTGCCCAACCGCCCTCGGAATTCTGGTGCTTTAAAAGATATTGGGCCGCGGCCAAACATTTCGGGTCTTTTTCCCGGCCCATAAATGCCATGAGCAGGATATATTCGGATTCAAGAATGCAATCGCCTTCCAGTTCGGCAACCCAATGGCCATCCGGTTTTTGCAGGGAGATCAAAAAGGATTCGGTTTTTGCGACACACCGACCGACGGCTTTAACACGCAAATCCTGCTTTCCAGACAAAGTCCTGGGAAGCATTTCCTCCAATAGGGCCAAATCTTCCAATCGATTTGCGGACACGGATTCCCTTCCTCACACCCTTGTGGTTCCAATAGACCTATGTTGGTTAAGAAAGGCCGTTGCCGCAAGGTGAATTTGTTTGAGGAGGGATCGGTGTTTGGTCAATGTTAAAACAGGGATTCTCGGTAGAATTTTATGTTAAAGTATTCCCTCATTGCGCCACCAGGTAACCGCATCTTTTAGTGTTTCTTTCAAGGGTCGAGGGATTAGACCCAATTCCTGAAAGGTGTTTGAAGAATCAAAGTGCATGGTCCTCCGAGTCAAAAGGACACCCGTAATGCTTGCCAAAGGTTCGGTTTTGGTCAGAATATTGGCAACGATTTCACTAATACAAGCGACTGACAAAGCAAGGGAATAGGGGACTTTCCATTTAGGAATTGGTACTCCCGTAATCTCCGAGAGAAGTTGAAATAGCCCGCGAATTTCGGTGTTATGGGCCCCCAAAATATAACGCCTGCCAGGCACACCCCGGTCAAGAGTAAGACGCATGGCCATAGCCATATCGCGAACATCCATAAAGTTGAGGGAAGCATCCAGGTATTCCCTCCTTTTTCCTCGGCAAAAATCAACTATAAGTCGACTTGGAGGGCTAAGCTGTAGATCACCTGGTCCAACTGGTAAAGTTGGGTTGACTATAAATACTGGGTGGCCTTGGCTGGCTAGGTAGAAGGCGTGGCGTTCGGCTCGAAACTTCGATCGACAATACGGACCGATTACATCCGCCATCGAAACCAGCTGATTTTCTCGTATCGGGTTTTTTTGGCGACTTAGGGTAAGGATACTTTCGGTACTGCAGTGAAGGATTTTGGGAATTTTTAATCCACAGGCAGCATTTAGTACCTCCCGCGCCCCTTGATGGTTTATTTTGTCAAAATCCCCCTTTTTTAGGGTCCAGAGTTTTGGATTTGCAGCAAGATGATATAACTCATGAGCTCCCTTAAGAGTTTTCGTTACCAAAGGCTGGTTAAGTATGCTGCCCGAAACCCATTCAACCTCTGGGGCAAGGTCCCTTGGTGGGGCCGCCAAATCCAAAATGCGAACCGACCGACCATGGCAAAGCAGATTTCGAACCAGGTTTGAACCAATATATCCAGAACCCCCGGTAACAACGGCGAGAGTTGTCATATCGCTCTGTCCCCTTTGGAAACGCATAAACGATAAAGGTCCAGTTGAGGTTGGCGGGTGATACGGGCAAAAAAAGCCCGGACTTGACCGGAAACATGCTTCATCAAATAACCGGGGCGTCGCCCGTACCTTTTGGCCCCAAGAATATCAAAGCCAAACAGGCGAATGGGATGAGCCAATTCTCCGCCAAAATCCTCCCGAACCGGGTCCACGGGTACCCCTAATTCTCTCCAGATCAAGGTATCAGGCATAAAACCCCGATGGCAAATCAGCCTGTCACCCTCTATCGTTTTTGGCCCCAAAGGACCCGAGCAATGAAGCCGAAACCCGACATCCTCCCCTAACCATTCCACTTTTTGTATCAGCATTCCCGGGAAATACTCGACATGGTTTTCCCCGCGAGATGCTAAAGTGTTGGCTTCCGCCGCCAAAAGATCCCGTTCCCGATAGGGATCATTGGGAACCCTTTGGATAGGTAGTGCCGAAGGCTTGCAGGAAAGCCAGGTTATCCAGGTCCCGGCTTTTTCCCTGGCCAAAAGGGCAAGGCGGCTAACTGTGGCCGCCGCCATCAATCCATTGCCAACCACAATGGATGTTTTGTCAGCAAAAAAGGGCTTTGATTCCCCAAGAATATCTTCGAGGCCATAGACGATTCGGCTGCGACAACCCATCTCCCCGGAGGCTGGTAATCCTCCTTGTCCAAACCATTTGGGATTGCCGTAGGTTCCGGTGCAATCGGCGACAAAATCTGCCTCTTCCAATTTTTCTTTCCCATCGGAAAGCCGGGTCAGCAAAAGGAAGCCCTTTGCATTTTCATTATTCCTTGGAACGGACACTACTGGGGATTGTCCCGTTTGGTTCCCAATCCTCACAACCGAAATCCCTGTTTCAAGGGTACCCTTCAGCAAAGGGGAGGCCAAAAGGGGTTCGAGATATTCCAAGGCAAGTTGCCTTCCGGTGGTAATTGTTTCTGGAGGTCGGTTGGCTTGTGCCAAACGGAGCCTTTGGAGCATTTCCCTTCCAAGGGGGGTGGTGTTTTCATGCCATGGGGTATAACAGCGAACATGCCCCCATCGGATAAGGTTTTCGAAAGCTTGGGCCTTTTCAAGGATACGAACCTTGAAACCCAAAACCGCTCCATAAAGGGCTGTTTCCATACCGGTTGGGCCGGACCCCAAAATACAAAGAGTTGCCCCTTTTCCCAGGTTCGAAAGTTTTCCGAATTTTTCGGGAAGGAACCAATCCATGGTTAGGTTAACCCCAAATCAACCAAAAGGCATCCATTAAACCTCCGGCCATAATATTTCCCCTTTTCCCAGACCAAGTAGGTCCCCTGAACTCTTTAACCATTTGGATTTGGGATGGTTTCCTCCTTTGGAAAGCAATTGCCATCCTGAGTTGTCCTGCCCCAACCCACGGAGGTGATTGGCAAAAAGGAAAATCCATCCCGGTTGGGTCGGTATTTCCTTCGAAAAAGTAGGTAACAAGGAATCAGGCCTCCGGCCTGTCAGGATGGAACCTCTTCGCATTCCAGCCCCTGGTCGGATTCCACATCCCCCACAAAACGCTATTGTCCCGGCAATCATTCCTGCGCCTGCGTGGTCTCCTCCTTTTCCCAATACAGAAATGACCCCTCGCCTCATGAGGGCTCCCACTTCATTTCCAGCGTTTTTCCCTACCAAAATGGTGCCACCACGCATTCCGGCCCTGGATCCAATGTACCTACCCCCCAAACAATTTCCTGCATTTCCTTGGATAATCAGGACCCCACCAGTCATTTCTGCCCCTGCCCAGTCACCGGCCTCCCCATCTATTTGAAGCATCCCACCTTTCATCCTAGCACCGGAGTGCAATCCTGCAGGGCCCCTTACACGCAAAAACCCTGAGGTCATCCCTTCGCCCAGTCTACGCACCCTTGACCAATCTCCCTCCAAAATAACCCTTCCTGTAGAAGGATCTCCAAAGACCCGCGCAATTTCCCCTAGGGGTATTGTGCTATTACCTCGCCAAATTGGGATCTTTTGAAGATCGGCAAGAGTTTTATCAAGGAACATGTCTGGCCGAATGGCTCCGGCTTCAAGGGGTACTGAGTCCCCATATTCCAATCGAATGGTTAGCATGAACTAAGCAATATCCAAAAGTGTTTTAAGGTGAATATGGTGGGCACCCAACTTACCACCATAATTCCCCGCCGTGATTCTGGTTAGTGGAAAATGGGAAGCCGTGTGAAGGGCCCGCCGCATTCCCTCCTCCACTGGGCCACGGGAAAGGCCGTCCATCACTAGTTCATAAACGCAGTTTTCACCGGGTTTCATGGCCGTTCCGGGCAGGTTTGACAGGGTAGGGCACCAGCTAGAATTGGTGCTTGCCCGTAATTTTTGATAGGTGGATCCAACCCGGCTCCCACTCCGGACCACACCGCCTGGAAAAGGCAAGATCAAATTTTCCACCGAAGCTGCGGCGGATGCCGCCGAAAGGGCAGCATCCAAAACCATATCGGGATCGCCACCTACCAAAATCAGGTTGCCCCCGGCCACACCGCTAACCATTCCAAAGTGGTCTTCACAAATAAACTCCCCGTCCATAACCGGGATACGCCAAAATCGTTTTTCCCCAAATTTTTTGCTGATTTGATGACCATCCCCGAAATACCGCAAATTTCCACCAACCCGGATCTGGGCATTATCCGAGGCATTTAATCCATTAAAACAGGCGGTTGTGGCACATGTTAGGACGGTTTGACCAACACGATTAATGGCAGCTTTTTCAAGGGATTTTTTGTCAAAAGAAAACAGCAAAATAGAGGCACCCGGACGCCCATCGGGCGTGCTTGACTGGTCAAGGGTGGATTCACGCGATGCCTCCGCATCACAGCCAATCACTGATGTACCGTAGCCCGTCATGGCACTTACCGCAGCATCCACCAAAACAGGTCGGGATGCAGTTATGATAAGTCGGGTTGCCCGCATGGCGAAGGCTTCTGCAAAGGTGTCCTCAACCTCGATCCCGTTGAGTTTCAAAGGATTGCATCCGTTTCGCCTGAAATGAGTCCAAGCCGGAACGGTGTCCGGCTTGGGGAAAGGATAACCGGAATACCGGTTTAAAGGACAGGGGTCTTACCAGGAACAGCCACCGCTGGCTCGGAAAGTGGTCCAAAAGCGTACAACCCCGATTTTTTTACGGCATCCGGGGTCAAGTCTTCCAAGGATTTTTGCAGATTTACCCAATCGATTCGTTTGCCTGTATAGGTTGCCGTCCTTCCCATGATTGCCATAAGAGTGCTTTGGCACATCCAATTCCCGTCATTGATGGGTTTTCCTGCCCGAATACTTGCAAACAATTCATCATGTTCGTTTTGATACATATCGTCTGCCCGATTTTTTTCAGGGCTGTGGCGCCAAGGGTTTTTGCCCGTGATTTGATGTTTCATGACATCACAACGGCCCTCCGAACCCAAGATATAGTCATTGACATCGTTGTGGCAACCGTCAATTTGCCTGCAAAAACTGAAACATTTGGCCCCGTTTTTCCATTCATAAACCACCGCATGATGGTCGAAGATATGGCCATAATCCTTGCCTGTCCGAACCTGCCTCCCACCCAAACCATAGGCCGAAACCGGCGGTTCATCCTTCATTGTCCACATACATTTGTCGAGGCTGTGAATATGTTGCTCCACCAGGTGATCACCTGAAAGCCAGCAATAATAGAGCCAGTTCCGAAGTTGGGCTTCCATGTCGGACCAACCCGGTTGACGGGGCCGGTTCCAAAGTCCCCCCACATTGTAATTGGTGTGCATGGCAATGATTTCGCCAACCTTGCCCTCATGGATTTGGGCCATGGTGGCCCGTTTTCCCCGATGGTATCGCCAGCAAAGCCCTGAGACCACCGCCAGATTCTTTTTCTTGGCCTCTTCGCAGGCCGCCAAAACCTTTCGAACCCCCGAAGGGTCCACTGCCACGGGTTTTTCAGCGAAAACATGCTTCCCTTTTTCGATGGCATAGCGGATTTGTTCCGCACGAAAATGAGGTGGAGTCGTTAGGAGGACCACATCCACACCACTTTCGATAACCTTTTTATAGGCATCGAAACCAGTAAAAGAGGTTTCCGGTTTCACCTCGATTCGACCCGCCGCCTCACCCTCGCCTTTGAGTTGGTTTAGGCTTGCTTGAATTTTGTCTCCAAAAACATCACCCATCGCCGTAAGTCGAACATGGGGATCGGCCCTTAAAGCATTATTCGCCGCTCCGGTTCCCCTTCCCCCACACCCAATCAACCCAATTTTAATGACATCCGAGCCTTGGGCATGAACTCCCCCAGGAATAGATGCGGCCACTGCGAGGGCACTTGTTCCACTTAAAAAAGTACGCCGATTGGTGAGGGAAGGGTTTTTCATGTTAGGAAACTCCAAAAGGACAATTTGAAATCATTTCCCGAGGGGACAAAGGTAGGCCTTGTTTAACATCCAGAATTACCTCTCAGGGTCAAGGGTTAGCATCCATCACCGGGACATATTTGTAGCAAATGCGTGGGTTTTGCCATGCCATTGCCACTTTTCAATTACCTTGGGAAAGGCCAGGTGCTATAATGATGAAGTCGCAACCTCATCCCGCCTGCGGCAAACCCATAACGGATGGCATTGATGACAGGCAACGCTTCTTCCTTTCCTTATTGCGATGGTGCTTCCCGTCGCTCTTTTTTGCGTATTGGTGCCTTGGCCGGAATTGGTGGTTCTCTTGATATGAGGGCCTTGCTTCAGGCCAAATCCGGTACAAAATCCCATAAATCCGCCATCATTATTTACCTTTCTGGCGGCCTCAGCCACCAGGACACCTTTGACCCCAAACCAAATGCCCCGGTTGAAATTCGTGGGGAATTTAAACCCTTGTCTACTTCGGTTCCAGGAGTAGTTTTTAGCGAAAAAGTACCGCTTTTGGCACGCAACCTGGATAAAATGGCACTCATTCGATCCCTGGTTGGGTTTCGTGACGAGCATTCCAGTTTTCACAATCTGACCGGCTATCCTATGGATCAGACCCGGCGGGAAGGGAAGCCTCATATTGGCTCGGTCATCAGTCGTTTGCTTGGACCGGTTGACCCGGTCATCCCTCCCTTCATTGATCTTTTTCCAACCATGCAGCACCGACCCTATAATTCGCCTGGGCCAGGCGCACTTGGCAGGTCAGCTCAGGGGGTTCGTGTCGATGGCCAAGATATTGAATTGATGAAACTTAAAAACCTGACAAAATTGGAACTTGGCGACCGCAACTCCCTTAGGCAACGCCTTGACCTCATTTCTGCCGGGATGGACCGGGCAGGGATGGAATCCCAATATCGCCGGGCTTTGGATGTCCTTAATACCTCAGAAATGGTGGCGGCACTAGATGTGGAAAGGGAACCGCAAGGCGTCAGGGAACGCTATGGGCGCGGGTCACCAAAACATTTGGGAGACGGGGCACCCCTTTGGAATGATCAACTCCTGATGGCCAGGAGGCTCGTCGAGGCAGGGGTGCGACTTGTCACCGTTGCGTATGGTTTTTGGGATACCCACGGAAATAATTTTGGCCACCTTAAACAGCACCTGCCAACCCTTGATCAAGGGATTTCAGCTTTGGTGGAGGATATTCATTCCCGGGGTATGGATAAGGATTGCCTCATAGTGGTTTGTGGTGAATTTGGCCGAACCCCAAAAATCAACAAGGAGGGTGGGCGGGATCACTGGGCAAGGGTTAATTTTTCACTCCTATCCGGTGGGGGTCTGAATAAGGGTATAGTGCTTGGTGCCACCGATTCTTCTGCAGGAGAGGTTCGAGACAATCCCATCCATCACCATGACCTTTTAGCCACAATTTACCATTCTCTTGGCATCAACGCCCATGACATGATCAAAGATGTCGGGGATCGTCCCAGCCCAATCCTGCCTAGTACCGCCAAACCCATTGAAAAGCTATTAACCTGATGCGATGGCTTTGGATGGGTGGAAATAGGCCATGAGTGGAGAGCGGGTCCAAAACCGCCTGGTGGTTACCAAGCCTTGTAAGTTGCTGCCTTTCCTGGTCGATTCCCTGAAGCCGATGTCCCGGACCAAGGTCAAGGAAATGCTCCAGGGAGCAAGAATCCGTTTGGCGGGCCAAATCCTAACCAACCACAGCCATCCGCTTAATCAGGGTGATGTCGTTGAGGTATTGGTTCGTGGGTTGGTTGCTCAAAACCGGAGTGCTTTTTCCGGTTTGGGAATCGTTTACGAAGATCGTGACCTGATCGTCATCGACAAGCCTGCCGGTCTATTAAGCGTGGCCACGGAAATCCAAAAAGAATATACCGCCTTTGCCCTTTTGGGTGCCCAATTGAATACCAGAAGAGGTGGCCGGCCGTTCGTAGTTCACCGGCTTGACAAGGATACTTCAGGATTGTTGATCTTTGCAAGAAGCATAGAGGCAAGAGATTTGTTACAGGCTGCCTGGCCTTTTGTGAAAAAAACCTACCTTGCGATAGTGGAAGGTAGACCAAAGGAGGTTAACCCAAGTTACGCAGTTGGGACCACGAAAACCTGGTTTTTCCCGGGAAAAAGTCAAATCAGCCTGCAAAAGTCGGGACTACAAATCCCCTTTTCCCGGGTCCGGTTCAAGCCTTGGCTTCCTGTTTTCCTTTTGAA
>SYLG01000092.1 GCA_005808665.1 Planctomycetia bacterium
GTCCCGGACCGGTGATGATTTCGCTGATGCCATCCCCGTTCAGTTCAGGCAGCAGGATGGACCCCTCCCTGAAATTGGGAATCGTAGGCATAGAAGCTGTGGAGAAGGTTAAGGGATCTGGCCTCGAAGACTTGGACATGGGGACCACCCCCCATTCCGGCAGCAGTAAAGATCGCTGCGTTTCCGTTCCCGGCGTAACCCAGGGCGACTTTTACCCCGCCAGTGAAATCAGGTTCGTAAGCGTTGAAGGTTTTAAGCAAAGCACCGGTGGGCGAAAAGACCCGGACTTGGGGACCCAGGAGGCTATCAGGCGCGGTGATGATTCCCACCAGGCCATTGCCGATGTCCCCGGCAGCGATGTTAAGGCCTCCGGAAAAGGTGGAATCGTAGGCGAAGAAGCTGGAGAGGACTTGGTGGGTCTTGCCATCAAAGACCTTGATGTGGGGACCACCCCCGGCACCTGCTGCGGTGATGATGTCGGGTTGATTGTCCCCATTGAGGTCGGCAAGGACCGCGTTCACTCCGCCTGTGAATTCGGAGGAAAAAGGTTGAAAAACCTCACGCGGAGCCGCGGAGACACCGAGAAAATCAAACAGTTGGACCTGGGGTGGAACGCCTGGCGGGGCACCAATGGCAAAAAGGTGGGAAGCAAACAGACAACGATCTTCGAGGGGATCCAAACGGGGAGAAAAGGGAGCGGAAACAGGATTTAGCTGCTTGAACCAAGGAGAAATAAGAGGGTTTACCAGCGATTGGAGCCTGCAAATTAAGGCATGGCACCAGGCGAAACGGGATCTGAGTAGGAGCATGGGTGCAACCTCGATCCGGCAGGGAATGGAAAGCAAGACAAACAAGAGGGAAAGAAGGCCTGATTGTTTTGTACCACGGTTGAAACAAACCGGCAAGGGGGAAAATAAGAAAAGGGGGGAAATTAAGCCCAAGTTAAATAGTTCGACCCAAGAAATCCCGAATTTACCGGGGAATCTTCAAATCAGCCTGTCCAAGCAACTTGATCGGGACTACCGGCTGTTTGGAAGCCGATATACTCCCAATTACCGGAAAAGCCACAATCAATGCTCCAAAATGGGCCAAAAAATCGTAAATACTCCTTTCAACCGCTTAACTCGTGTTAAACCAAAAGACCTAAAAAGGAGGTCTTTCCAAATCGTTTGACAAAACCTGTGAAATATGGGATACGATTGGTCAGGGCAGGATCAGGAAAAGTTCAAATATAGCCTTATTTTGGCTACCTTTATTTACCCAACCATTTTTCCAAACTTTGGGGTATTTTGAGTGTGTTTCCTTTAACCATGGGAATTCCCAATTGGGCTGCAATAATGATTGCTACCTGCTGGGGAGACACTCTTTCCTCGGACGCCAAATAAGGGATGCCTGAGCCAAGGATCATTAAGGGAACATGGGTGTCATAGGGGTGCGGCATTCCGTGGGTCGTGCCTGTTCCACTGCTCACCAACCAGAAAGGCTTGAGAATCACCATCAGGTCGCCACTGCGATCAGGATGAAACGAATTGCGACACATTTGCTGGATAGGATCTGCTTCCTTAACGCTTTTTAGCAAATCCCCCCGGGTATAGACATTTTGAATACCGGTTTGCAATTTAAGCCATTTTGCAAGGCATTGGGCAACCACTTCATAATCCAACCCCCGTGATTTGAGGTAGGGGCGATTCAAGTAAAGGTTTTCCTCCAGGTCCCCGGCGAAAAACGAAACCTTGGGATCGGGTTCGCCAAACACCTCGTGCAGGTGGTTTTCCATTTCCAATTTCAAAAGGGTGGGATCGATTCTCCCTGCGTCCAAACCCTTTGCTTTGGAAACTTCTGGAAGCGGACAAACCCCATGATCGGCGGTAAGGTACATTGTCCATTGGCCTTTGCCAATTTTTTCATCAAGCCGGGTAAACAAGCGGCGGAGGAGGTCATCTGTTCTCAGGGTAATATCCAATACTTCCTGGGAATCCGGGCCCCAGGAATGCCCTACCAGATCGTTGGAAGAGAAACTTAAAAGCAACAAATCGGTGGTATCTTTTTGTCCCAGTTTTTCTGAATCGATAGCTTGGAAGGAGGCATTCAACAAAACCTCATTGGCAAATGGGGAGGCATAAACGGCATTAAAATACTCCTTGCCCATATCGCTGGGGAATGGATGGGGGAACACTCTGCCCTGTTTTTTGTTTGCGCCCTCACCTTCTCCTGGTATTTCATCAGGACCTGAAAAGTTGGAATAATCGATTTCAGGCCGAAACTTTTGCCAGGATGTCCCTAACCACTGTTTTGCCATCCCGGTTTGGTTCCATTGGGTAACCCAGTCGGGCAAGGCATTCCCATAAAAGGTGGAGCTTCCCAAAAGGCCGGTTTCTGTATCCCACCAGAAACAGCCATCCGATTGGGCGCCCGCAAGGAGGACTGCACCCCGATCTTTGGAAGAGAGGGCGATTACTTTGGATTTACCCGCCGAGGATTTCTTCAGGGCCTCTCCAATGGTGGGGACAAGCAGGCGTTCCGCAGATCCACCCGGTTTTTTGGCCCCGGGTTTTTCAGGAAAGTTTTGGTGACGACTGCTAGTGGCACAATAAACCATTTGACCTAATTTGTTGTCGTACCAATTATTGCCAATGATTCCATGAACCGAAGGCAGGGCCCCGGTGACAATCGTGGCATGGCCAGCCCCGGTTAGGGTATAGGCATAGGGATAATGGCAGTTGGTGAAATGGGTTCCCTGGTCCATGATCCGGCGAAAACCACCCGGGCCCATTTGGGATTTCCACCTCATTGGGTAATCCCCCCGCAGTTGATCGACCACGCAGAGCACCACCAGTTTGGGTTGGGTTCCAGGGAAACTTGGCTCAACGCCTTGAGACAAAGCAAAAACCGCCAAACAGGTTACTGCCATCCCAACCATTGCAATTCCTCCGTATCTTTATTGGATGAGAGACTGGTCCTTTTTCCGGGTCAATCCCATGAAATATTCGCAAGGATTTTGTGAAGCCGTGGGGCTGGTGGTATTTTACAAAAGGAATACCGTTGTTTGGGTTGCTGGATAGCGTTCTGGTAATGGTTGACCTACAAGGGAAAATCCTAGGGGCCCTTCCACGCCATGAAGAAATCCTTTTTAGGAACATTGCCTTGGCCGAAGGTGCCAGGTTATTGAACATTCCCACCCTGTTCACCGAACAGAATCCAGACAAGCTGGGTGGTACCGATCCCCAACTAAAGCCTGATCCGAAATGGCTTTTTGGCAAGATGGCATTTTCAGCGGTGGGAGCCCCCGGGTTTTGTGAAATGTTGGAAAGGGCGGCCTGTCGCGGTGTCATTGTTAGCGGCATAGAAACCCATATCTGCATCCAACAAACCTGTTTTGATCTTCTGCAAAACGGTTTTCGGGTTGGAGTTGTAGCCGATGCTTCTTGTTCGGGAACCGACCAGGACCACCAGTTGGCACTCCAAAGAATGGCAAACAGGGGGATTGAAATTTTGACCGTGGAATCCATCCTTATGGAATGGACCCGATCCGCGGATCATCCGGCATTTCGGGAGATCAGCGGGATTTTGAAACGAATACGCCGTTTTTCGGCGGAAAAAACAGGTAAGTGAGAAAAAATGTCCCTTCCCATTTCTTTTGACCCACCCCGTCGCCTCCTTTTGGGGCCGGGTCCAAGCGACTGTCACCCACGCGTTCTCCGGGCCATGGCGGCACCATTGCTCGGCCATTTGGATCCTGCTTTTGTGGGGTTGATGAGCAACCTCCAAGACCTTTTACGACAAGCATTCCAGACGAAAAATACGCTTACCCTTGCCATTAGTGCCACCGGAATGGCTGGGATGGAATGCACCTTGGTCAACCTGTTGGAACCTGGCGACAAGGTTGTAATCTGTGCGGCGGGACACTTTGGCCAAAGGATGGTGGAGGTCGCAGGAAGGGCGGGAGCTAAGGTATCGACATTGGCAATGCCCTGGGGGCAAGTGTTTGACCTTAACCAAATCCGCGAAGTTCTGCAATCCGTTCGCCCTAAGGTCCTAGGCATTGTTCATGCCGAAACCTCCACCGGTGCTTTGCAACCCTTGGCTGATTTGGGCAAATTAAGTCACGAGTTTGACACGCTTTTGGTGGTGGATACTGTCACCTCGTTAGGTTGCGTTGAGCTCGATGTGGATGGTTGGGAAATTGATGCCGTTTTTAGCTGCTCCCAAAAAGGGTTGAGTTGTCCGCCTGGCCTTTCGCCTGTTTCGTTTTCTGAACGATCCGCAGAGGTCATTCGTAACCGGAAGACCCCTTGTCAAAGTTGGTATTTGGACCTTGGCCTGCTCATGAAATACTGGGGACAGGACCGGTTTTATCACCATACAGCTCCCATTACCATGAATTATGCCTTGTTCGAGGGGCTAAGGCTGGTGATAGAGGAAGGTCTTGAAACCCGTTGGAATAGACACAAGCTTCACCACAGGGCCCTTAAGGCCGGTTTGGAGTCGTTGGGTTTTCAGTATGCAACTCAACAGGATGCGATTTTGCCCCAACTCAATGCCATTCTGATTCCCAAGGGTTTGGAAGATTTGCCCGTTCGTAAGGCAATGCTTGAAGACTATGGCATTGAAATCGGGGCGGGCCTTGGTGATTTTCGGGGGAAAATTTGGCGCATTGGCCTAATGGGTTATAACGCAAGAAAAGATGTCGTCATGCAGGTATTGGCGGCTTTGGGTTCTGTAATGAAACGCCTGGGACACCCTTGCGACATTGCCTTGGCACTGGAAGCTTCCGATGGTATCTATTCCAAAGCCTAACTTCCGGATGTAACCCCCATGATCCAAGCGACTTTTCCTTCATATCGGCCCAGGCGGAGGCGTAATACTCCTGGGCTTTTGGCCTTAACCCGGGAGACAAGGCTCGCCGCTGACCAACTCGTTTATCCCCTTTTCATTCGGCCAAAGGACACCTTTCGCAAGGAAATTGGGTCCATGCCTAACCAGTTTCAATGGGGATATGCCGATGCGGAAAGGATGGTTGGCGACGCTATCAAACTCGGTGTTCGGTCGTTTCTCCTTTTTGGAATACCCGATCACAAAGATGCCGAAGGAAGCTCTGCATGGGACTCTGAAGGGGTAATCCCTACCGTCCTTAGGCGTTTGAGGCGGGCTTTTGGATCAGAAATCCTTCTGATAACAGATGAGTGTTTTTGTGAATATACCTCCCATGGCCATTGCGGGCTTATCCAAAAAAAAGGCGAACGGGTTGTCCTTGAAAATGATAAGACGGTTGCCAATTTGGCCTCCCAATGTGTTGTCCACGCCCAGGCTGGAGCCGACATCGTGGCACCCAGCGGTATGCTCGACGGTATGGTAGCGGGTATACGGTCTGGCCTCGACCATGCGGGACTCGAAGACATTCCAATTCTTGCCTATTCCGCAAAATATGCTTCTGCTTTTTATGGCCCGTTCCGGGAGGCGGCCGAATCACCACCACAATTTGGCGACCGGACCAGTTATCAAATGGATCCTGCCAACCGATTGGAAGCACTCACGGAGGTTGCCCAGGACATTTCCCAAGGGGCTGATTTTGTCATGGTCAAACCCGCCCTTGCCTATCTGGACATTATTCGCGAAGTGAAAAATGCCTTCCCTGTTCCCGTGGCAGCCTACAATGTTTCTGGTGAATATGCCATGCTCAAGGCCGCTGCCCAAAACGGATGGATTGACGAAAAACGGGCCATTCTGGAAACTCTTGGTTCCATTCATCGTGCGGGGGCAGACATTCTAATTACCTATCACGCCCTTGAAGCTGCCCCTTGGATCAAAGGTGGCTGAAAAACCGACCAAGCTTGACCATCCTTAGGAATTGCTCCATGCAGCCTGGCCAAATGTTCGGCCCGTTCAAAATCCTTAGCCCCCTTGGCCAAGGGGCCATGGGAATTGTTTATTTGGCGGAATACACCAAAAATAGTGCCAAAGTTGCCCTTAAACTGATTGCTCCCCATCTGGTAATAGCCAATCCTCAAGGGTTGGCTCGGTTTGAACGGGAAGCCCAGATTCTGAAACAGCTAAACCATCCCAACATCGTTCAAATCTATGGCAATGGTCGGACCAGTGGCACCCCCTATTACGCCATGGAACTCCTGACCGGGGAGTCGATGGACAAGATTTTGGCCAGGCGGGAAAAACTATCGTGGCAGGAAGTCCTGGACTTTGGAATCCCATTGGCACTTGCCCTGCAGCATGCCCATGAACGGGGAATCATTCACCGGGACTTAAAGCCTGCCAACCTGATTCTGGGTGCCGACAATGTCCTCAAATTGGCAGATTTTGGCATTGCCAAGGACCTTGTAGGAACACAATTGACAAGTGCACATTGTGCCGTGGGAACGGCGGCCTATATGTCCCCGGAACAGTGCCGGGCCCAGAAGGACATTGACAATCGATCCGACCTCTACTCCATGGGAATTGTTTTCTACGAATGGATTACGGGTCAAAAACCATTTCGATCCGAAAACTCCGTGGAAATGTTCCGGCATCACCTTGAATCCAAGGCACCAAGGCCCTCCAGAGTTGTCCCTGAAATCCCGGTTTGGCTTGATTCGCTTGTTGTTCAGCTCATGGAAAAAAAACGCGAACTTAGGCCTCGTGATGCCGCCGCGGTGGCGGATGCCCTCCAACGGATTCGCGATAAGGTCACCTCAAACCAGAGTGCTGCGGTTGAGGTTTCCGGTTCTGCCAAAAAAATGAAAAAGGCCACTCCCCAGGAAAAGGAATTGGCACGACTGGTTCGGAACAAGGGAAAAGCGGTGAAAGCACCCTCCGGACCCCCTATTCATCAAACAGGCTGGTTTGTTTCCCTTGCTGGAGTCATGTTTCTAGCTATCCTCGGGCTAGTTTTCTGGATGGTCTTTCTGAAACCACCCTCGCCCGAGACTTTGGTGGAAAAAGCCACCTTTCTTGTCAATGAAGGATCATCCGAGTCAATCAATGAAGCGTCGGTTGGGCCCATCGCAACTTGGACCCGTTACTATTCAGGGTATTCCGATCCCCTTTCCGAGAAAATGGCAACCCTGAAAAGGAGAATACGCCGGGTGGAAGGGGAGGAGCGTCTGGAACGCTACCTGCGTCGGCTGGATAAAAAATTTCAGATGGTTGCCGCTAACCAGGACGAGGAAACTGCATTTGCAGCCGTAAAAAAGGAATCCGAGGGTGATCCCGAATTGGCACTGCCATTGTGGGGCACCTTGGCCCAAAAAGAGGGGGGGGCCTGGCGGGATATAGCATTATCCCATATCGCCATGATTGATGCCCAGGAAGTCTTGAGAAAAGGGCATGAGGAAATGTACGCATCGGTTTTTCTGGGGAAACCACCACCCGCTTTGGAAGGGAATTGGCTGCTGGCATACGATGCTTTTCGACTCCAGGCATTGGGGGATGAACCAGGGTCCTGGCTACGCTATTCCAAATTAAGAGACCAAATTGGGTTATACCCCTATCAGGGTCGATTGCCTGACATGGACAAACCCGAGCAGGATATGTTGGGATTGTGGATTTTGGCGAATAAAGCCTTGGCAAAACCCAAGCCCGAGGGCACCTCCGATGCTTTGGCCAAAGCCCGCAATCAAAAAATTGCCGCTTCCGTGGAAGCGGCCCTTTTGCCGACCGCATCTCCCAATCAAATGAGGCTTTGCATCCCTATTCTTGAGGTATACCGCAATTTTCCGGAGGCCCGTGTGGAAATGGACCTATTGGAAAAAGCCGAATTGGTGGTTAAGCGCCTCAACAATCCATAACCCTTTCAATCCGTTTCATTCCATTGAGAAACCCAATGTCCGTTTCCAAAATCCGCCGTCCGCAAAGTCACGCCGCCTTTCAAAAAGCAAAAAATCTCATCCCGGGTGGAGTGAATAGCCCGGCCAGGGCTTTTGGTGGAGTAGGGGGGGAACCCCTTTTCATTGCAAACGCAAAAGGGCCATGGCTTTTTGACCTCGATAATAACAGGTACCTTGATTTTATCGGGTCTTGGGGCCCCATGATTTTGGGCCATCAGCATCCCAAAGTTATTGCTGCCGTTCGTCAAGCATTGGACAGGGGTTTTAGTTACGGGGCCCCAAGTGAGGCGGAATCGGAACTTGCCTCGATTGTCATTGAAGCTGTGCCGACGGTTGAAATGGTTCGATTTGTCAGCTCCGGGACGGAAGCATCCATGAGCGCCATTCGTCTGGCCCGTGGGCATACAGGTCGGGATAAAATCATCAAATTCAGCGGTTGCTACCACGGCCATGTGGACAGTCTCCTTGTGGCAGCGGGTTCGGCGGCAACGACTTTGGGGGTCCCCTCCAGTCCGGGAATTCCGGCGGGGACCACGAAGGATACTTTGGTCCTGGACTACAACGATTGCCAATCCCTAAGGGAGGCCTTTCAAACCCATGGTCCTTCTGTTGCGGGTGTAATCCTGGAGCCGGTGGCAGGGAACATGGGTCTGGTCCTGCCCACGGAGGATTTCAGGAAAACCCTTCGGGAATTGACTTTGAAGTATGGATCCCTTCTGATCTATGACGAGGTTATGACAGGGTTCCGGTTGGCATTCGGGGGAGTTCAGGAATTGTTTGGGGACCAACCCGATTTGACGGTCCTTGGAAAAATTATTGGTGGCGGAATGCCAGTAGGGGCCTATGGTGGCCGCCGTGAAATCATGAACAGGGTGATGCCGGCAGGACCTGTTTTTCAGGCCGGAACCCTATCCGGCAACCCCGTGGCCATGGCGGCGGGAATTGCGACCTTGAAAGAGTTGAAAAATATTAATCCCTATCCCATGCTTGACCAATTGGCCAAACGACTGGGAGATGGGTTGCAAAAAGCGGCTTCCCGCTTGAATTTGCCCCATAAACTGAATCGGATCGGCAGCATGTGGACGCTTTTTTTTACCGACACCGAGGTAACCGACTATGCCACCGCAAAAACCTCCAAGACAGCAAGATTTGCGAAATTTTTCTGGGGAATGATGGATCGTGGCTATTATCTTCCATGCAGCCAATTTGAAGCGGCTTTTACCTCCATCCTTCATGATGAGGGACTCATTGATGCCACGGTAGCCGCCGCGGAGGATTGCCTCGCCGAAATCGCAATGGAATGCGGTTGACCCAACCGGTTTAAGGATTGCGGTATTGCCCCAAGTCATGAAGTGGGAATAACAATGGCGATGCTTCCCATGGAAGGCTGGGTCCTCAAAGGCATTGACTACAGCGAAACAAGTCGCATTGTCACCCTTTGGACCAAGGAAAAAGGGAAAATCCGGGCATTGGCCAAAGGTGCCAGGCGATTGAAGTCGCCTTTTGAAAATGCACTTGACCTATTGAATCTGTGTCGATTTCAGGTCATCCACAAAGGGGGAAATTCCCTCGACCTCCTTACGGAATCAAGGGTGGTGGATGCCTACAGCGGGATTCGAAGTCACCTACCCAACCTTTACGCCGCTTATCATCTGGCCGAACTTCTTGCCGAGGGAACGGAGGATTTGGACCCACACCCGGAACTTTTTGGTGGAGTTCATGAAACTTTGCAGTGGTTTTCCAGGGAAGGTCCAGAAACACGGAAACCTGGCCGTTTAAGTCCGGAAGCCAGCTGGGTTCTTATTCAATTTGAATTTTTCTATTTATCCCAAACAGGCTATTTGCCCAGTTTTCGCCATTGTCATGCATGCAATCTTGTCCCTTCCCTAAATAATGCCCAATGGACCTTTCAAGCCGACACCGGTACCATCACTTGCGATAAATGTTTTGGTTACCAATCTCCCTATTTTTCCCAATCAACCAAAATGCCCCCTCATTCAAAATCAAGCTTGGGGGCCCTTTTCGCACCCTCTCATCCGATTTCCCCAGATGCCCTTGACGCCGCTGGCCGCCTAGGAAATAGGGGACAGTGTCCCGAAGTGGTTGCGGAAAAAATCCGCAGGGAACTTCGGGCCCTGCTAAATCATTACCTGACATGGCTCAGGGGCAGGCGACCCAAATTGATTGGATTTCTTGGGGGCTGAGTCCTAATGGCGTATAGACAAACCCAACCCGCCAAAGTCTCCCTTAATGCGTTCTTTGGTGGTTTTGTCCTATCCGGGCTTGTCCTCGGATGCCATCATTTCGAAAAGGACAAAACCCGCAATTTCATCGATAGCCTTCCCATCATTGGTATGCCCAATACACCCCTGCCTCCTGTTGAGTCTGTGGTGTTTCGTGGAGAGGAGGTTATGGATGAGGTTCCCGTGGAGCCAAATTCTCCCGAAGGTAAACTTGCCGGGGCCAAGGAGCTTTTCCGCCAGGGGAACTATGCTACGGCGGAGCGGGTATTTCATCGCCTTTTTGAAAACAAGAAAAATGCCCAACCCTTGCTGGAGGAAGCCAGATTCATGGAGGCGGAGTGCCTGAGGCTTCAGGGCAAGTATCCCAAAGCTGCCGACACCTATGTCGATTTGCTTAAAAAATTTGACCGCACTCCTTATAAGGATGCCGCTATTCAACACATGTTTGACATTGCCAATTATTGGTTGGACGACTCGCGTGAAGAAATGAAAGAAACACGGGAATTTCGCGAAGGAAGCCGCTTTTTTGTGGTGCCAAGGTTCCTGTCTTTCGAGCGAACGAAACCCTTTATGGACAGGGAAGGGCGGGCGATTGAAAAACTCGAGCAGGTTCGTTGGAATGACATCAATGGACCCTTGGCAGATCGGGCCCTTTTCCTGGCAGGAAGCATCAAGTTTTTCCACACGGATTACAAGGAAGCCGATCATTATTTCTCCCAAATTCACGAGCGCCATCCCAACAGCGAACTTGCGGCCCAGGCTGTGGAATTGGCCATCATTTCCAAGCACTTAAGTACAGGTGGGTCGGATTATGACGGCCGCAAGGTTGCCGAGGCGCGAAACCTTGTCCACTCGGCGATGCAAAATTATCCGGACCTTGCCAACAAGCGCCGCGTTTTTCTGGATAGGCAAATTGTGGGAATCACTCACCAACAAGCCGATAAAGATTTCAAGATCGCTGAGTTTTATGAACGAACGGGCCATCCCGGTTCAGCTTTCTTTTATTTTGAGATGATCAAACGCCGTTATCCTGAAACGGGCTATGCGGATCGCGCCACGGACCGGATCGCACAACTTCGGAAGAAACACGAGCGGAAAGAGGAACTTGAAGAAAAGCTCTCGCCTTTCGAAAAACTGTGGCCCCAGAACCTCCCTTCCTTCGGGCTTCCCGGGTTTACTCCTTCCGACAATGTTCCGGGAGCAAGGCCATTGCCCGCCGGCATAGGCCCCCCCTCTGCCAGTCCCTCGGGAAGTTCGCAATATGTTCCCTAACCAAAGGACACCGATCATGAACCACCTGTCTTTTGAGAAACCCAATCGCCGGGTAGCACTTTTTGCGATGGCTGGATTCCTTGCTGGCTGTGCATCGGACAACAACCTGAAAATATTGGGTTATCAGGTAGGCCCGGTCCATACGAATCATATTCGCACGGTTCGTGTACCAATATTCAAGAATCGGACCTACCGGCTTGGTCTCGAAGATGACCTCACCCGGGCCGTTATCAAAGAGATCGAGGGCAAAACCCCCTACAAAGTCGTGGCGGGGGGCCAGCCTGCCGATACCGAATTGGATGGTGTCATTGTCAATTCCGGGAAGAACATTATCAATCGGAACCAACTGAACGAGGTTCGGGAAGCAGAAACCACCGTGTCGGTGGAAATTTATTGGAGGGATTTACGAACCGGGGAATTATTGAGCCAACCCAAGAAAAAAGTGGCTCAATTACCCCAGGCATTGGACCCTGTACCGGTAGGAATAACCCCGGAAAAACCATTATTGGTCACCTCGACCTGGACCTTCATTCCCGAATTGGGGCAATCACTCAATTCTTCCCAATTAAAAGCCTGTGAAAAACTTGCCTCGCAAATCGTGGGCATGATGGAAAATCCATGGTGACACTTACCTGTCAGGAAGGGTAGGATGTCAAGAAATTATTATTTTCGTGGAAGGTCGATTTCCCTTGGACCAGAAGCCAGGGTAATGGGCATCCTGAATGTTACCCCTGACAGTTTCAGCGATGGAGAGACTCATTTCGAACCAGGTCGGTTGGCGGAATCGGCAAGGCAAATGATTGAAAATGGCGCCAGCATCCTCGACATTGGTGGAGAATCCAGTCGTCCCGGAGCAGTTTCGGTAAATGTCGCGGAAGAATTGCGCCGGGTAATTCCATCCATTCAACGCATTCGTTCCTTTTCCCAAATTCCAATATCGATTGACACCGTAAAACCAGAAGTTGCTTCCGAAGCAATTGCCGCAGGGGCAGACATTATTAACGATATTACCGGGATGACAAACCCAAATATGCGCCAAGTCGCCGTTAGGGAGGGGGCCGGAGTCGTCATCATGCACATGAAAGGTGTTCCCCAAAACATGCAGGAAGCACCAGAGTATTTGGATGTACTCCATGAAGTAAGTGGATTTTTGCGATCACAAGCCAATCAATTAATCGAAGAAGGGTTGCCTTTACAAAACATCCTCATTGATCCTGGAATTGGTTTTGGCAAAACACAAAACCACAATATTTCCCTAATTCGCGGGTTACCTCAATTGGCAAAATTGGGTTTCCCACTACTGCTTGGGGTTTCCCGAAAAAGTTTAATAGGAAAGCTAACCGGGCGTCCCACCCCCGAAAGAATGCCTGGATCCCTTGGTGTGCATGCATTTGCGTTGTCTCTTCCCGGTTCACAGAACAGTGGATTGATTCTACGGGTCCACGATGTCGGACCAACTTGGGATTTGGTGCGTGTCTGGCATGGCCTGTCGGTATAGAATGTCCCATTAGAGATGGGTGCCAACCGGGGGAGAAACCAGCTTGGGATTGGATATTCGCGATCTGGCGGAAATTGGCATTTTAGCCCTCGCACTCTATTTTCTCCTTCGGGTTTTGGGCAGAACGCGAGGGGCAGCCTTGGTTCGGGGCGTCGGGTTGATCTTTGCCCTGCTGTTTTTAGGTGCCCAATTCCTGGTGATTCGGTTTGACCTTAGTGTCTTGGCAAGGATTCTTGATTATGTCCTGGCAACCGGGCTTTTAGGCCTTGTGATCGTTTTTCAACCAGAACTTAGGAGGGGGCTTTTGGTTTTGGGAAGGTACCCCCTTTTACAGTGGTTTCAACCCGGCAAGGAACATCACATTGCCGATCCCTTGGCGGATGCCTTGGAAGCCATTTCCCGTCAGGGGCTCGGGGCACTCATCGCAATTGAAAGGGAAAATGGATTGGATGCGTTTGTTGAATCAGGGGTCAAAATCAACTCCGACCTTAGCGCTCCTTTGTTGCGCTCGATTTTCGGCAAACAAAGCCCCCTCCACGATGGGGCGGTAATCGTTCGATCGGGAAGCATCCTTGCCGCAGGTTGCCAACTACCACTGGGGCCTCCCCCCGAGGATAACCAGGCCCATTTGGGAATGCGCCACCGGGCGGCCCTTAGTTTCAGTGATGAAACAGATGCGCTATTATTGGTTGTGAGTGAGGAAACAGGAAAAATATCCCTGGCCCAATCGGGCCAACTCAAAGCGGTGCATCGGGAAAACCTTGCCAGGGCAATTGCCGAAGCCATCAAAGGGGGGCCAGGAAATGCGTCACTTGCCCTGAACATTCCCAAGAAAGACCCGCCAACAAGGTTACACACCAAGGCCGACCTGACCATGGGAATTTCCACCGGGCGGAGAACCGCCGATGGTTGATCGGATCATTTCCGCCTTGCTGGCGCTTGGACTTGCATCGATGATTTGGTTTCAAACGCGCAACCGGAACATCGAGACCTTGGCCCGGGTTGCCATTCCCCTTGAGATTTCCATTCCCAAGGAAAAGGAGGGAGACTTTATCATTAACCTCCGTTCCAAGCCAAATGTCGAGGCCAGTTTCCATGGTTCGCCCAGGCTTATTCGCGAAGTTGAATTGAGGTTAAAGCGGGATGACTTTCGGATTAAATTGGGAATTTCCATCCCCCCGGAAAGGCAATTGGAAAACTTTTGGGAGGAACAATTGACGGTTGAAGCCGATTCACTTCCCTTATTGCCGCCTGGAGTTTCGGTCACTTTGGACGACCGAAGCAATCGGATTTCGTTTCTGGTTACCCGAATTGTGGAAAGGGAACTTCCCGTCCGATTACTTGCGGATTCAGGGACAGCTCTTCCAGATTTGATACTGGACCCTGCCTCCGTTACGGTTCGTGGGCCAAAGGAGGTCCTCCAGAACGCATTATTTATTCCAACGGTGGCCATGCAGGTAAATTCCCAGCCCGGTTCGCCATTCAGGTTACCTCCGAGCATCCCAATCGCCACCGAAATAGATGGAAAACAAGTGGTTTCAACGCCCTCAACGGTTGGCATTCGCCAACCGGCAAGGCCCCAAAAAACCTATGAAATCCCCGATGTCCCGGTTGCATTCCTTTATTCCCCAAATTTGGGACTAAAGCCCCGGTTCATCAATGACCGGGATGCAAAGGTTACTGTTCGGGTCCGTGGACCCAACCAGGACCAGCCTCCGGTGGTCTACGCCTTTGTGGATTTGACCAAATCCCGATTTCTTTCAGGTCTGACCACGGAACCCCTTTTGATCCTTCCTCCGCCGGATTTCCAACTTGTCCAGGAGGAAATCAAAAAGGTTGGAATTGAACTGCTCCCGGAAACCGTGACAAAACCCCCCACAACCCCGATAAAACCCTGATAGGCTATGGCAAATACCTCTCTCTCCTCCGTTTCAATCGATCCAGAAGGCTTTGGCCCCAGGTCCAAGGCTGCCTCATGGGCTTTGGCGTTAACTTCAACCGAATTGAAAAACCAATTCCTCAGGCTTTATGGGCAACTGATCGGGGAGGCCGTGCCGTTGATCCTTGAGGCAAATTCCAGGGATATTGCTTATGCCCTTTCCAATGGCCTAACCGGGGCATTTCTCGATCGCCTGACCCTTTGCCCCGACCGGATCAGGCAAATCGTGGAGGGTCTAATCCAGGTTACCCACCTTCCGGATCCCATCGGAGGCATCAGGGAATCGCGCACCATGCCCAATGGCCTGGTTGTCAACAAGGTTGGCGTTCCCCTGGGGGTTGTGTTTTTTATTTACGAATCACGCCCCAATGTTACCGTGGATGCCATTGCTTTGTGTGTAAAAAGCGGGAATGCCGTCCTTTTGCGGGGAGGATCGGAATCCTTCCATTCCAATGAAATATTGGTTTCGCTGGCTACCAAGGCTTTGGGAGAAGTTGGGTTAAACCCGGACTCGGTCATTCTGGTTCCCCCCCGTCCCCGGGAATTGGTGGACCTGTTGTTGGCGGATCCGGATCACATTGACCTCGTAATCCCCCGTGGGGGGAAGGCCTTGATTGAGCGGGTTGTCAAGGGGGCAAAAATGCCCGTGATCAAGCATTTTACCGGTAATTGCCATGTGTATGTCGAGTCCTCGGCAGATGCCCAAATGGCCTTGGATATTGTTGTGAATTCCAAATGCCAACGCCCCGGTACATGCAATGCTTTGGAAAGTCTTTTGATCGACAAATCTCTCTCCCATAGCATTGCTCCCATCCTGTTGAAGGCTTTGGAGGCAAAAGGGGTGGAAATCAGGGGATGCGAAGAGACGATGGCAATTTGGCCCCAGGCGGTCTTGGCCACCGAATCGGATTTTTTCACGGAGTATAACGACCTTGTAATATCCGTTCGAATGGTAAACGGCCTCGACGAAGGTATTGCCCACATCCAGAAGTACGGTTCTGGCCATACGGAGGCCATCGTAACCAATTCCGTGGAAATGGCCAATGAATTCACCCGGAGGGTGGATTCTGCCGCGGTGATGGTAAATGCAAGTACCCGTTTCAACGACGGTTTTGAACTTGGGTTGGGTGCGGAGATTGGTATCTCGACAGACAAATTTCACGCCCGTGGTCCTTGCGGCCTAATGGAAATGACATCAACAAAGTATATTGTCAATGGGACAGGTCAGATTCGCAGGTAATACGAATCAGTAAAGTTTCAGGCAATGCTTTCTTTGGGAGTATGTAATTCATGTTTTGGTGGGGGGCAATTTCGGCAACTGTATTGTTATTGGCGACGCTGTGGTTATTTCGATACAAAATGCATGTCAAACAGCCTGGAATCAAGGTTTCACCTTTAAGCCAACAACACTTTGATACTTTTCAGGGGGGTGACCTGGATCCAATCCAACTGGAATCGGTGCAAACCACGCTGCAAAAGCAATTAGGGAACGAATCCCCTGAATCGATTGCCCTGGGGGTTAAGGCGGATTTGGATTTTATTTTCCAAACCGAAGCCTTGGCACTCCTTGCAACGGAATCTGCCGCAGAAACATTGGTTCTCATTCTCCATAAACGGCTTGGGGGAGACTTTCTTGAGCGGGGTTGGATCCTTTTCGATTTGGTGCGAGCCCTCAAAACACTTGACTGCACCGAGTCCATTGAGGAGCTTTTGGCCCAGGTCGTCGGATTGGGGAAAGAAAATCCCCTTGCCACCTACTGCGCTACCGAAATGATTGGTTTCCCGGGAATCAGAAAACACTTCCCCATCGTTTCCAAAGCGCCTGCCAATAAAACCATGCCAAGTCCCATTTGGGGTGTATTATTGTTAGCCATCGAAGGCTTTCGGTTAGGAGTCAACGCCCGCCAGTTTTCGGATTCCCAAATGGGAGACCTTCTTGACTTTCTTTGGTCCAACCTTGGCTATCGGTATGAACCTGAATTTCTCTTGTGTCTGGCGGAATCGTTCCGTGTCACCAAGCGTGGGGATCTTTTAAGGCGGCAGATGGACGAGGAGGATCAATTGCTTCTCCTTGAAAGTCAATTGGCAATAATTGAAAGCCTGGAAGAAACGCTTGGGGAGCATCGCATCAAAGCAATGGAATCCCTGATTCTCCATGCCAAAGGCAAGGATCCGGTTAGGCGTCGGACTGCCTTGACCGCCCTGTTTCGACTTAGGTGGGATACGGAATTGGGTTTGCTGAACCTCTTGAACGAAAAATCCCTCCTTCCCGACTCGGACCTGATATTCCCCATTCTTTCCTTGACCAAAAACCGCACCTGGTATCCCCAACTGGTCACTTTTCTCCATTCTGTAGTTGGGCAAAAACCCACCAAGGTTAAGGGGGATAATTTGAATCAGGTGGTTTTTTGCAGGGCTCTTGACCTGTTAAGGGGCTTCCCAGGGCATTCCGCAGAAAAAGTACTGCTTCAGTGTGCAAAATCCAGGGACCCCATGTTGAGATGCAGTGCCTATAGAAACCTGGGCTGGTGGGAGCCGATGGATCGAACGGCCGTTTTGGGAGCCCTTAAGCTTGGGGTTGCTACCAAAAAAACAGCCGAAGTACGATGGTTTGCCAAGGCGGCCCTGGCCCGTTTGGGTGAACGCAATTCCCTCAATTCCTTTCGTTCCCTCCTTTATTCCGAGGATTATTCCAAGGTTCACCTTGGAATCCAAACGGTTGGAACGGAAGGCATCAGCCTGTTATGGCCCGATTTGGACCAACTCATGGACAGCGAGGATGAAGGGATTTCCTACCACGCGTGGGAAGCAACCGAAAAACTGGGACTGGAAGCAGAATTTGGGATTTGATGTCAATTAACGGGGTTGGAGAGGCCAACCAACCAGTGGTCCCAACTTTTTTTTGGAAAAAAGTCAAGTTCAATGTCCTGAATGGGATAGGATCGGTTGGATTACCTATTTGGACTGGAGCCTTAAAATGCGGTTTTCATCCTTGGCATTTCGGGCGGGCGGATTGGGTTTGCTGCTTTTGGTAGTGGCGTCATGTAAACAAACCAAAACCGCAACCAATGTCGATCCCCTCCTTCCTTCGACGGCCCAGTTGATACCTCCTGCCAAGGCAGCACCGGTCGTTGAGCCTCCCGTTGCCAATCCTGGTTCCCAATAGAGCAATTGGACTCCTTATTGGGGTAGGTCCACCACCTGAATTTGGTGGTTGTCCATCCCAACATACAGGCGTTTTCCGTCTTTTGAAACCTGAATGCAATAGGCTCCAAAATGCGGCAGCTTTTTTGTAAACTGTTGCTTTTTCGTTTCCAGGTTCCAAATCGATATGTTGCCTCCATAACCGCTAACGGCGATACGCTTGCCATCTGGCAAAAGGCAAAGGCCATACAAGTCATCGGCGGTGGGACCCAAATCCAAAACCGCCTTACCTGTGGCTGCCTCCCATGTCCGGATTTTTCGGTCATGGCCAATGGAGACCAAGGTTTTGTTGTCAGGAAGGAATAGGATTCCAGTCGTCCCGCCAATGGTACTCCCTTTGAAGGCTTTGAGTTCTTTGCCAGTCGGGATTTCCCAAACCTTGATTTGGCCTTCAGCACCGGCGGCGGCAGCGGTTTTGCCATCAGGCGAAATGGTAGCACAAAATGCTGCCCCAGTAAGGCTTCCCAGGTTTTTTGTTTCCTTGGCTTGTTCGATATTCCAAAGTCGTGCGGATTTATCGGAGGAAGCAGTCATGAGATTTTTACCATCAGGCGTAGTAATGACCCCGTCCACAATGCCGGTGTGGCCTTTGATCTCCTTTAATTCTTTGGCCTCTTTTACATTCCACAACCGAATGGATTGATCGGTAGACACGCTTGCCAATGTTTTGCCATCGGGAGTAAAGACCACACCATAAACCGGCCCGGTATGGCCTTTGAGTTCGGCGGTTGTTTTCCCGCTGGCGACATCCCACAGCCTTATGGTTTGGTCAAATCCTGCCGAGGCAAGGGTTTTCCCATCGGGTGACAAGGCAAGGTTGTGGACCAATGCGGTATGCCCGGACCAGGTGGCATCCGCCCAGGCTAACCCAATCATTCCCGTAAGTAATCCCCCTGTTATCAAGGTTAAAGCGAAAATTGTCATAGTGCGAAATCGGTTCATTGCATGCCTCCAAAGGCTGTTTTCTTCAGGAAATTTGGGTAGGGGATACCCGGTTTGGGAGCACCAAATTGGTTGGGTTGGATCTTTGCTCCTTCATAAGAAGATAGAAAGGAAAGTGGACATGAAAATAGGCAGTTTCAAAATCCTTGGCACTTTGGGTACTGGGGCCCACAGTACCATCTTCCACATCCGGCGCGATTTGGACCAAAAAGCCTATGCACTGAAGGTCGTTTCCATCGACGACCCCGAGGAGGACAACAAATTCAAGGAACAGGCCGAGCACGAATGGAATGTGCTCCAAAAACTGGATCATGGTAACATTATCAAGGGGCTGGCACTTGAATATTCCAAAAATTGGCTTTTTCGGGTTACAAAATTGCATTTGCTTCTGGAATATGGTTTGGGCAAAACCTTGGACAATGTGAAAGGCCTGAACCTCCCGCGCACCGTCGAAATTTTCCAGAAAATTGCCTCTGCAATGGTTCATATGCACCGCCGGGAGATCATTCATGGCGACCTCAAACCCAATAATGTTCTCTTGGCACCGGGGGGCATTTTAAAGGTGATTGATTTTGGGCTTGCCCATATAAAGGGCCAGCCAAAGGGGAGGATCCAGGGCACTCCTGATTACATCGCCCCGGAAACGGTCAAACAAAAAATCGTGAATGAGCGCACCGACATTTTCAATTTTGGTGCCACCATGTACCGAATGTTTTCATGGAAGTTGCCCCCAACGGTTATGGGAAATAGTGACTCAGGTGGGGTCCTTGATGCGAAAATTTGGCAAAGTCAGCTCAAACCTGTTGCCGAGGTCAATCCCGCCATTCCGGAAAACCTGGCTCAACTAATTCACAATTGCATGAGTTACCAAGCCTCGGGCCGACCCGAACGATTTGGGGAAATCCTTAATGCTTTGGAGGAGATCAGGGCAGCCCTTCCCAACGATCCCGATTCCACCCTCAACGAAATGGAATCGGTTTAACCAGATTGAAATTATCGTGTCAGAATCCCATTCCCTTTCCACTGATCCCCCTGACCCCCAATCCCTCCATGATAGATTGGGACCTGCAAACACCCTTTTAAATACCAGTTCTGGCCTGGATGCCTGGGTGGCCTACGATGCCGCAAACCAGGTCTCCCATTTGGCTCGTTTGTACCATGGCTATGATCCGGAGCAAACATTCGAGGAAAACCATGTACCTCCTCCACCGGAGCAATTGAAACAGTTATTCGAAACGGCACTCCCCTTTTTCGAAAGTGCCGGGTTCCAGGAAATCCCCTGGGATGAAATCCGGAATGCTTCCCGATCCTCAACCCCCCATGGTGTCAACCTCTTTGTAGACCAATCCTGGTACCAGGCGATGCTAGTCCTTGGACGGGGCAAAGACCGCAGTTCCAGGGAACATTGGCCCTGGTGGAGATTTTGGCGTAAACAGGAATATGATTTTGAGGTTTACAACCGCATCATCCTGATGCTTAAGCCTGATCCAGCAAAGTTTTTTGATAAGGACCTCGATACCGATAGCGTATTCCTCAGGCTGTTTCGGGATGTGCCTGTAAAGGACCTGGAAATGATTCTGCCAGGCGGGAAAGTCAAAATCACTCTTTTGGACCGGGCCCTCATTTACTACCCGGTTTTTGCCGGGTTGGGTTTGCTTTTTTACCAACTACTACCCCAACTTGTAAACAACGCTTTTTTTGCAGTGGGTGTTTATGCGTTTTTCAAATGGACGGTTGCCATGGCTTTGGGGGGCTGGAGCTGGCGATCCTATAGCGCCTACAGGGGCAAAATGGAACGCTATGGAATGAAACTTTCCAAGCACCTATACCTCCAGACACTGGACAGTAACCTTGGCGTTTTCACCCGACTTGGGGCCGATATTGCCTCGGTCCAGCGGGCGGTTTTGGGCGATTGGATCCAGGCCTCTGGCGTTGATAAATCTCCAGATCGTTTAAGGCAGGTTGCCTTGGATCGCATCCTATCCGCACCCAATACCTCCCAACCCCGATTGACAACTCTCCTCAATCGTTGGTTGGCCAACTCCCCGATCATGAATCCTCCTGAATCCCAAAGGGCTCCCTGATGAACCATCCCAATTGGAATGCCGACCGCCTTGCTTACCTCGATCCCAGCGGCATCCGGAAGGTCTTTGACCTTGCCAAGAATCTGAAAAATCCGGTGAACCTCAGTATCGGTCAACCAGATTTCCAGGTGCCCGATATCGTTAGGCAAAAGGCCGTTGATTCCATTCAAAACCACGCCAATGGGTACACAGTTACCCAAGGCATTGATGCGGCAAGGGACGCCCTGAAGATTCGCGAAGGCATCCAACACTTACAGGACAGGGAACTCATCCTTACCTCGGGAACAAGCGGCGGTTTGGTACTGGCGCTTTTGGCAACCATCAATCCCGGCGATGAAGTCATTCTTTTCGATCCCTGGTTTGCCCTTTATCCCAATATGATCCGACTCGCCGGAGGCACCCCCGTTACGGTGGATACCTATCCTGATTTCGACCTTCCCCTTGACCGTATTGGTAAAGCAATCACTGCAAAAACGAAGGCAATTTTACTCAATAACTCGGGTAACCCTTCCGGCCGGGTCTATCCCAAGGGACAGGTGGAGGCCCTTGCCAATTTGGCAAAAGAAAACGGAGTTCTCCTCATCAGTGATGAAATCTATTCGTCTTTCACCTACGATACGGAGTTTGTTTCTCCGGTTTGTTTCAACCCGGACACCCTGGTCGTTTCGGGCCTTGGAAAAAGCTATGGGTTCACAGGTTGGCGAGTGGGGTTTGCCCATGGTCCCAGGGATATTATCCAGCAGATGATCAAGCTGCAACAATTCATTTATGTTTGCACGCCTACGCCGGCCCAACATGCCATTCCAGCCGCTTTGGAATGTGATATTTCCCCCCTGATCAAAAATTATCAGGCCAAAAGGGATTACCTTTCCGATCGCTTGCAAAGCGCCTTTCCACATAAAAAACCCGAAGGTGCCTTTTACCTATTCCTTCCTGTTCCCAAGGGTTGGACCGGTTCCCAATTTGTTGCGGAGGCCATTCGCAGGGAGTTGCTCATAATTCCAGGCAATGTTTTTGGCGAAAAAGATACCCATTTCCGCGTAAGTTATGCAGCCAGCCAAGCTACCTTGGAAAAGGGGGCGGACATTCTGCTTGAGTTGGCACAATTGGCCCCGGGTTAGTCAGAATTACCGACCCATCAACCTCCAATGCCTGATGCCCATGCCAAATTGTTGTTTTGGGAAAACTGCACAAACTGGGGCCAATTTGATTAATTAACTTCCCATGATCTTCCGTTGCCTCAATGGTCTTTGCCGGATAACAATGGGTTAGGAATACATTTTCGCCATGGGAACTGGGGTGCCTGGCAAACCTCGCCCCTGTAGCAAAGGACTTTGCAAATGATGCGTATGTTTAGTTGTTTGATTGTCGGAATCCTGATGACTGGGGAATCCCTTCCGGGCCAGGAAAATCCACCCAAAGGCAAAGCGTTTGGCCTCCTTATTGGTGTTTCGGCCTATAAAGACGGCCAAATCAAGCCTCGCCCCAATGCCGAAAAGGATGTCCTTGCGATTGCGAAAGTGCTTGCCGATCCTGGCCACCTTGGTATTGCCAAGGACGATTTGCGGGTGGTGTTAAGCGATGCCTCCAAGTATGCCGGAGCGGTCGAGGCCACCAAGTCGAACATTCTCAGGGAACTCAATTGGCTGGCCAAGGCAGCTGGTCCAACAGATCGGGTCTATCTGGTAATGATTGGCTCGGGTGGCCCCTTGGGCGACACCGGAGACCGTCGAGGGTACTTTGCCACAGACACGACTTTTGCAGGGCGCAATGAAGGGGCGATTTCGTCCGCGGATATTGGAGATATCCTCAAAACATGCAAGTCGGATCGTTTTGTCTCCTTTGTGGATGTGAATTTTAATGGATTTACCGCCATGGGTAGGGGGGTTGCGGAAGCGACTCTTGGTCAAAACCCCTACAAGGAATTTTTGGGCGATGATGGAAGCGATGAACATGGGCCAGCCAATGGCCATGTGGTTTATCTAGCCAACATTGGCCTTAGCCCCTCCTTTGACCTGGAAGGCCATGGTGTGTTTGGCAAGGTAATTGCCGAGGGGCTGGATGGAAAGGCGGACAAGGAAGGCTACGAGCCAGACGGACTGGTTACTGTTGATGAGTTAAGCGAATACCTTGTTAAAAACCTTCCTGAAATCTGTCGCAAAGATGGCAAAACAAAGGTGGAAAAGGAACAGTTGCCCATTGTTTTGGGCGGACTGGCCAGCCACTATGTCCTTACCAACAACCCGGTTGGAACCGCCAAATCCAACGCCCGGATGGAGGCTTTTGCCAAGCTGGTCACCGGTAATCAGGCGGTTGAAAAATTCAAAACCGAAGGCAATCGCCTGTTGGCCAGGATGCCCAAACTGGAAGCCCAGCGAAGCCTTCGCAAGGACTACCAGGCACTCATCGATGGCAAAGTGGACCTTGCTGCCTTTGAAAATACCAGAAATGAAATCCTCGAAGGCACCAAACTCAATGAGGCGGATGCGGGTGATTATGCTCAACAGGTAATCAAAGCGACCCGGATCATTCGGGACAATTATGTAAAGTCGATCAAACAGCCTGACATGGTAAGGTGGGCGATCAATGGTTTGTACAAACGCATCGAGGAGTTGGTTCCCGCCAAAATCGAAGAAAAACTCAAAGACTTGACCGGAGCCAATGAAGAAAAACTCACCCAACTTTTAGTCGAGGCCAGGGTGGCCTTGGGCAAAAGGGAGGATTTGGAAAAACACAAGGATGTGGACATTACCCTGCAAAGGATGATGTCCAACCTCGACCCCTACACCAACTATATTGATGCCGAAACCAAAGCCGCCTTTGACAAAGAAGTTCAGGGAAACTTTACAGGCATTGGGGTGCAAATCCGCAAGGATAGTGCCACAGATATGCTCCTGGTGGTAACCCCCATAAAAGGGAGCCCCGCCTACAAGGCAGGCGTTCAGGCCGGCGACCTGATTACCAAAATCGTCCGTCCGGTAGACAACGAAGGAAATGCCCTCGAAACCCCGGAAGAAATTTCCACCATCGGCATGAGTACCCAGGATGCTGTCAAAAAAATCCTGGGTAAAAAGGGGACCAAGGTAACCATCTTTATCCAGCGCGAAGGGGAAACCAAACCCCGTGAGGTCTCACTCCTCCGCGGTCAGGTCGAGGTGGAAAGCGTTTTTGGTTTCAAGCGCGATGGCAACGACGACTGGGATTTTTTCATCGATCCCAAAACAAAAATTGCCTACTTGCGGCTGTCCAATTTCGCCCGGTTCTCCGCCCGGGACCTCATCCGGTCGGTTGAGGAGCTCCGGAAAAAAGGCCTTAATGGCTTGATCTTCGATATGCGTTTCAACCCCGGTGGCCTCCTGGACGCAGCCGTTGCCATCTCGGATTACTTCATCGACGATGGCCTGATTGTAACCATCAGGCCCCGCCTCAAGGACTCCACGGTCATCACAGGCCGGACTCCAAACAGTGTGACCGATTTCCCCATTGCCATCCTCGTTAATGGAGGCAGTGCCTCGGGATCCGAAATTGTTGCCGCGGCTCTTCAGGATCATGGCAGGGCGTTTGTCTTTGGGGAAAGAAGTTATGGCAAGGGCTCGGTTCAAAACATTCAACCGTTTGGGGAAGGTGAAATCAAATTGACCACCGCCACTTTTTGGCGCCCCAATGGTAAAAATTTGAACAAATCAAGCACCAAGGGAAAAGAGGAGGAAGACTGGGGCGTGGTTCCCAACGAGGCCTTAGCTCTTACCCGCAGGGAACGGGAAGACCTGCAGGAACATTTGAGGGATACGGAAATCATCCAACCCAAGGTAAAACCCCCAAGCTTCAAGGAAAAACCAAAATTCGTGGACAAACAACTGGATGCGGCACTTGCCTATTTGAAAAGTCAAATCAAAATTGCCGGAATTCCTGGGGCAAAAAGTGAAAATATGGAAGATTAAACGGTAACTCCAGGCTTGCCGTTATTGCCAATTGATCGGGGGGCGAAATCCTCCCGGTCTTTTTTTTTGCCCATTTGATTTTGATTTTTCCCCTCCGGAAAGAGATCATGGGAGGTGAAAAATGGGGAGCAATGGCTTTGGGCCATAGGAGAAATGAACCATGACTACTCGCCGATTACTAGCATCGTTTCTAATAGTGGGACTGCCGTTTGCAATGGGATGCCAGGGCAATCGGCAAACCCTCAATTCGGGAACGCACCACCCAGGGTTTTTCGCCCGACTTTTCGGCCACAAGAACCATGAGGAACCCAAACCAAATATGGCGTGCGTCCCCCAGCAGGATCAAGGTTATGCTTCCATGTACATGGAAGGGCCAAGCTTGACGGGAGCTGCCCCCTGTACAACAGGCACCATCCTCCCCGGGGCAGCTTTGCCCTGCGCCCCGGGTGCAGGCGGCGCCATCAGTCCCATACCCGCAAACCCTGGCGTGCCCAATCCTTCGCGCACGGTGCCCCACGCCCAACCCATTCCCGCAAGCCCTACCAAGCTTTCACCAACCATAGACTGATTCTGGTTTATTTGGCCAATAGCTCCCGAAAAGCCTCGCTTAACCGCGGGGCTGTTTCATTTCCCAAGCTGTTGATTTCGCCATACTGACTCTTTTCCCGTCCATAACAAAACGGCGCCTTTTCGTCCCATTGCCTTTTGGGAATGATGTAACCCACCTCGTCATTGGCCAAACCAACCGTCATTTTCCATTTGGCTTTGCTCATCGAAAACAAAGACTTCTCAAGCGGCGCTTCCGGGAAATCGGCCCCAGGTTCCACAGGATCCTGATACTTTCCAAGTACCAATTCGGGATAGATTTCCCCAGGCACAAGGAAAAACTCGGCATCCCCCAAGCCAATCCAGCCAACCTCCGATTGCATCCAGAATTTGCGATCCCCGCTATCGGCGGGTTGAATCGACTCAAACTGCCCCTTGCCCGTTTCCACAAACGCCTTGCGGTTGAATGCCCCCAGTTTAAAAAAAGCTTGATATCCCTTGTTTTCAACCGGAAAATGAACGATTTTTGACCTGTACTCCAATTGCGAAATCGAAACACCCTTTGCCTCTTTCAAGGCGCCCAGGGCTTTTTCCCCCAACAATTCTCCCAAACGGTTCATGGTTTCAAAAGTTTTAAGAGCCAATTCCTTTCCAGCTTTGTCTTTCACTTTAACCCCAATCGTGGTCATCAACCCACCCACGGTTCCCGTCAGGTAAATCCCTTTGCAGCCAAGGCGTTTGGCCATGGTTTCTAGGGCCGGGGTCGGAAAATCCGCCGTGATCAGGGTGCCATTGGAATCCACCGTTTCGGGATGATTGTTCCACTGCAATAAAAATCCGTGCGTTTTGCCCGACTTGATTTCATCAAAGCGGAGAACCACCAAATCCTCATGTTTAATATCCGGTAACCTTCCGTCCCGAAGCAATTCCGGTGCTGCCGCCTTGGCCGCCACCACCTTGCAGGGCTTCCGGTCGGCCATGGCTTCCCTGATAAGGTTGGGAATCCGGTTTTGAATCGACCTTACATAGGCCTTGTCCACTCCCGACCGCCCAAAACCCGGGCCCCACAAGCCCAGCGTGTCCGGGCCGTTGTGATTGTGGGTCGAACAGACAACAAGGTAATCCAGTTCCGGAACCAGTTTTCGGGTTTCCAAAGTGAAATCATGGAAAAGTCCAACAAGGTCCACCGAAACAATGCCGATTTTTTTACCCCCCGGTTGCTCCAGAACGATGGCCCTTGCAAATAGGGGGTCGTGAACCCCGGTGGCTACCCGGTTGTTGCCAAACCCGGCAATATACACCTTGGCCGCCTTGGTATCAGGCGTAATGTCCATCTGGGCAAACCCGGCCTGAATGATGTTTTCCGGGGATTCGCCTTGAACCGGATTCATCCCCCCGGTTCCCGCAAAAAGCGTCCCTCCAACCAACAAAAGAGTGATAAACCAACGCATAATGAGGTTCCTTTGACAAAGGTGATCGGGATATCGTTATCATTGTAAGTAGGGCATCCTTTGCCCAGCCATTTCCACCCAGAAGATCCTCCGGGGGTTTTGCATGAAATATCCAACCGCCCCCAAAATCCTTGCTTGCTCCCTTTTTGCCCTCCTCCTGTTTTTTGGCCCTTGGATTCCCTGGGTCCATACCTTCCAGGATCCTCCGGAATCCCTGATCGAAAAACTGGGCGCTCCCGATTTTTCGGCCCGCGAGGAAGCAAGCCTTGCCCTGGGCAAACTGGGCGAAAAAGCCATCCCCCATCTCGAAAAAGCCAAGGTCCATCCCGATCCCGAAGTCCGCCACCGTGCCAACGAAATTTTGGAAAGCTTCCGCTTTGGCATCCTCCCCGATACTCCACCCATCCTTCGCACCGCGATGATGGACCTTCGGCGACAATCGACCGAGGAGGGCAGGAGGGCCGAAATCAGAAAACTCGCCAAGTCCGGAATCCCTGGCCTCCAGAGTTTGGAAAGGCTCGTTAGGCTTTCCCGGAACAACGATGAATCCAAGCAGCTCCTCCAGGCCATGGTCAAGGAGCTACCTACCCTTTTGGGAACCCTTTGGATCCGCGAATCCAGGGCCGAGGTCCGCCGTTTTCTGGAAGCCTTCGCCCTAACCCACGAAGAGATCCTCCCCGAGGAGGTTTACAAATTCCTCACCGTCTGGGATTCCCTTTCCAGGGAGCCCCCCTTGCTACCCCCAGACAGTGAAAAACCGCTGGTGGCCGCCTTGGGCCTCAGGGTCCTTGGAAAATATTCCGAAGCAGGCAAAAAAGCCGAAACGATCAAAAACAGGGATAGCCTGAGGATGGGTTTTCTGGTGGAGTCTGGCCTCTGGGCAAGTGCTTTTACCACCCTGAAAAACAGCCCATTGGAAGAAGGCGATGCCGAGTTTCTTGCCCTGGCCTGTATGTTCGAACATTTGCTTGGTAATGCCAAAGAATGGGAAAAATGGTTTGAAAAATACTCCAACCACAAAGACTTGACAACCCTCAACGGCCCGGAAAAACTCCCCGCCAATCTCAAAATGTTGTTCCTCTGTGATCAACCCGAAAAAGCGATTGCAAAACTAAAGGAATTCCCCCCCGGCCAAAGCTATTTCCAGGTCCTTTCTGCCCGGATGGAGCTGGACGATGCCCTGCTTTTGGCAAAAGGCAAAGAGGGAGAAAAAATGCCCCTCGAGCTTGTGATCCAGGCCGGCAAATTAAAAGCCTTATTAGGACAAAAAAAGGAGGCTATCGAAACCCTGGCCCCCTTGCGGGCAAAGATCCTTCCCACCGAATCGTTGCCCCTCGTTGAAAGCTTTTTGGAGGCCACCTTGGCCCACGGCCTGACCGATTTTGCCTGGGAAAGTGCCCTCGCCTGGTTGGAACCTTTGAAAGCGGAGGATTTGCAGGCCAAAATCGTCGCCAAGGCAACCCATAACGATTTCGAAAAAATGGGCGACCTTTGCCGCCTCGTTGCTCTCCTCATGGCAGAAACCAAAGAGGTTGATAGGAAAAAAGCCTGGCTAAATGTATTGCTCGGAAAGGAAAAAGCTGAGGAGGCCAATGCCAAAATCACCCTCCTCCGCGATGTGCTTAACCGACCTGGCCTTCCGGGACAAGCCCCGCCCCGGATGGCCAAACGAATCCAGCAACTGGCAAAGCTGGCTGGCCACTACAAACAGTTGAACACCCAATTGGCCTTGCTGGCCCCGCCCCACCTCGAACCGGAATTGGCCCTGGATTATGCTGCCGCCCTTTTGGAATCCTCCCAGGGGGAAAAGACCGTTCCCTTCCTTTTGCCTTTCCTCGAAGCCAATCCGGGAAACTCCCGAGGCTGGCTCCTCCTGGCCCAGGCCCATTTCCTTGCCAAAAATCCAAAGGAATCGATCCGTTGCCTGGAAGCGGCCATGCTGGTTGGGGCAGGGGATTCAAGGTCTTTATTGGAGCACATGGCCGAAATGGAGGGGGGCGAAAACCCAAGCCAATCCCTTCGCTGGACATCTATCCTCCTCCAGTCCACCCTCCCGGGTTCCTTTGAAAGTGGCCGGATCTTTCGCCACCGGGCCAGGTTGTACGCCAATAAAAACCAATTTGTCCCTGCCGCCCAAGCCCAGCTTCAATCGCTGCTCCGGGCCGCCGACCCCGCGGTCTATTTCATTTCGGTGGGGGCCTACCTGGCCTCGCCGGTTGCCCTGCACCGCTATCTGTTGGAGGCTGCCCTTCTCCAAAACGATTTGGAAATGGCCAAGCGCGAAGTGGCCTTGATCTCGCAATACCTCCCCTTTGATGTCGACCTCCCCATTGCGATCCATGAAAAAGCAACCTCACCCGCTACCAAAGCCCTGGAGGAACCCCTGTACCGCAAAAGTCGTGACCGCCACCGCACTCTAATCCAAGCCTTTCCCGAAAGTGCATGGCTACGAAATAGTGCCGCCTGGCTCATGGCGTGTTGTCAAAAAGATCTCGAAGAGGCCATCGTCCACGCCACCAAGGCTACTCAATTGGAACCGGAAAAGGCGGGGTATTGGGACACTCTGGCCGAGGCCCAATTCCAGGCGGGAAAAATGGCCGAGGCAACCCTTTCCATAAAAAAAGCAATCACTTTGGACCCTCAAAAACAGTATTACAATCGCCAAATGAAACGGATCCTTGCCGGGGATCGAAATGCCAAACGGTCGGAGGAAGGGGAGGGGGATTAGCCCTGGGAGCGCGGGCATCTTAATGTCCTGTTTCCTGGGAGCGCGGGCATCCTGCCCGCATCTTAAATCTTCTGGGAGCGCGGGCATCCTGCTCGCATTTTAATGTCCTATTTCCTGGGAGCGCGGGCATCCTGCCCGCATCTTAAATCTTCTGGGAGCGCGGGCATCCTGCCCGCATCTTAAATCTTCTGGGAGCGCGGGCATCTTGCCCGCTTCTTAAATCTTCTGGGAGCGCGGGCATCCTGCTCGCATTTTAATGTCCTATTTCCTGGGAGCGCGGGCATCCTGCCCGCATCTTAATTTCCTATTTCCTATTTTCTTTCCCCGGTTTCCTGGGAGCGCGGGCATCCTGCCCGCATTTTTTGTCCTACTTCCTACTTTCCTTTACTCCGGTCATCCTGCTCGCTTTTCCTCTCTTTTTCCTGCCATTTTTCCTCTTTCCAAATATTTTTTCTTTTTCCTGAAATCTTTCCCGAGATCCAGGGAAATGGTCTGTAAGCGGGGTCTAGGGACCTTGAATCAGGCAATAAAATGCGGGCCATTTTTTTTTGGCCCGTTGGAAGATTGCTAAAGTTTGGTTAGGATCAGAAGAATGGCTCATTGTGTCGAGGTCGCCCCAATGCCCGATTCGTTTGCAAAGTCGTTCGAAATCCTGACAGGTAATAAACCCTTCCCTTGGCAGGAAGAGTTGGCCAAGGAAACCTCATGTAGGACCCGGGTGATTCGTATACCAACCGGGTTCGGGAAAACACAAGGTACCCTTGCCGCTTGGGGTTATCATCGCATTAACCGTCAGGATGACCTTTGGCCACGAAGGCTCATTTGGTGTTTGCCAATGCGGGTTTTGGTTGAACAAACCGAGCAGGTTGCAAATCAGTTTTTTTCCACAATTCCGGTAAATCAACGCCCCGAAGTCCATGTATTGATGGGAGGCAAAGATGTTGGCGATTGGTTTCTTTCCCCCGAAAAAAACGCCGTTATCATTGGCACCCAGGATATGCTCCTGTCACGAGCTTTGAACAGGGGTTACGGAAGCGGAAGGGCTCGTTGGCCACAAGAGTTTGGCCTTTTGAATCATGATGCGTTATGGGTAATGGATGAAGTACAGCTTATGGATGTGGGACTTGCTACTTCCGCCCAAATTCAGGCGTATCGGGAACAGGATCAAGCCAAAAGCTTTCGCCCTTGTCACACTTGGTGGATGAGTGCAACTTTCCAGGCAAATTGGCTCAGTAGCGTGGACACGATTTCACACCACGCCGGTTGGATAACCAATCCATGTATCATTCCTTCCAGTCATCGCATGGGCCATTTGTGGGATGTGGAAAAATCTCTGGTTTGCGATGGGGTTGACCCAAATGACAATAAATCATTTGCTAGTGCTATTCTCCAAAAACATGATGATATTCCCACAAAAAACAACAGTCGCATTACCTTGGTGGTTTGCAACACCGTCGATCGGGCTTGCGCTACCTATGATGCGTTAAAGGCGAGTGGTCGGAAGGACGAATTGGAGTTGGTTCACAGTCGATTTCGCCCGGCGGAACGGGAAACTTGGCGGGATCGGTTTTTGTCGCGTGAAAGTTGCACCGGAAAAATAAATCGCATCATTGTTGCAACCCAGGTTGTAGAAGCTGGAGTCGATATTTCGGCCGATTGCCTTATTACAGAATTGGCGCCTTGGCCAAGCCTGGTCCAACGATTTGGCCGTTGTGCCCGATATGGTGGATATGGACAGGTAACTGTGGTCGATAGGAGAGGGGAAAAAGGCCAAACAGCCCCTTATACCACCAAGGAATTGGAAAGTGCTTGGGAATCCATTCAGGGAATGAAGGATGTCGGGATTTCTGCTCTGGAACGCTTGGAGGAATCTTTGGATACAAATGCCAAAGAAAGGCTTTACCCCTTCTCCCCCGCCCACCTTCTTCTTCGCAGCGAGTTTGATGAATTATTTGATACAACCCCCGACTTGACCGGTGCAGACCTTGATATTAGCCGTTTCATTCGCTCGGGTGATGAAAAGGATTTGCAAGTTTTCTGGCTCGATTTGCCGAAGGACGAAACTCCCCCTGCCAAACGACATCCACACCGGAGGGAGTTGTGTTCCGTTCCTTTCCTGATGGCTCGCGATTGGCTTTGTGGTGAAGAAACCATTTCCAATCGCAAACCGAAACTTCGGGGCGGAATCCGTGCTTGGGTCTGGGATTGGATTGAAGGCGAATGGTCCGAAGCGAACCGGGCAAGCCTTTTTCCTGGTCGGAACGTCTGCGTAGATGCCGCCTGCGGAGGTTATCGGCCTGGTCGTGGATTCGACCCTGATTCGAAAGGACTGGTCCCGCCTGTTGCTTTGTCCTTGACCCCCCAAGAAAATCAGGAGGCCGATGCGGCGGATGATCAACAGGATGGGGAACAACTGAGCTTTAACCCCTGGAAAACCATTGGCTGCCACTCTGCCGAAGTGGCAACGGAGGCCAAAGAAATATCGACCCAATTGGGATTACCCACACCCATTAAAGACACACTCGCTTTGGCTGCCTGGTGGCATGATTGGGGAAAAGCACACCCGGCATTTCAGGGGGCAATGCAAGGAATTGAGCGACCAGAATCCAACAGCCAGCCAAAGGAATCCTCTTCAAAAGGGCTTCCCAAGCCTCCAAAGGTCTTTGATCGACCCCACTGTACCGACTTGGCGAAGGGACCAGATAATGCTTGGCGCAAGGGCCCATACAAGTACAAATATCTCGATAATAGTGACTCTCGCCCGGCATTTCGCCATGAGCTCGCCAGCGCACTTGGGTTAATCGCCATATTGCAAAACTACGCACCCCACCATCCGGCCCTCCTGGGTCCTTGGTTGGAGGTCCTGGCCCAAATGGGCAGGTCTCCACTGACCAAGGAATCACTTCCCGTTACCTCACCTTTGGTTCAACGGCTCCTAGACTGTTCCTCAGAAACATTCGATCTTTTGGTCTACCTCGTAGCCAGCCATCACGGCAAAGTTCGTGTCGCCCTGCATGCCGCCCCCAAGGATCAGGAATACCGCGACAGGGATGGGCGTGGATTGCCCATTCGGGGTGTCCGCGAAGGAGATCGATTGCCGCCGACCACTCTGGTTCCCGGTGAACCGGCTTTACCCGAGGTAACGCTCACCCTTGCCCCTGCCTCTCTCGGAATTTCACCCAATACGGGAATCAGTTGGCGTGAACGAAGTCAGGGGGTTATGGAACGCCACGGCCAAACCGGCTTGGCCTTTCTGGAAGCCTTGCTACGGGCTGCTGATGTTCGTGCTTCCAGATTAAAAACCAACGACCCTGCTTTGCCACTGGAGGCAACCCCATGACCATGCACCTCCATGTCTTGAAGGGATGTTCGCCGGCCCCGCTTGCCAATTACTTGAAAGCCTTGGGAATCCTCCGACTTGTCGGAGAACAAGCGGATAAACAGGTTCGAGGCTGGTGGGATGGCCAGGCCTTTTGCTTGTTGACATCCCTTTCAAAGGTTGAATTGGAAGTGTTTTTTCTGGAAAAGTATGCTCCAACCCCATTGCTTTCGCCTTGGAGCAAAGGATGTGGTTTCTTTAAAGAAGAGGATCCTGGACTTGCCCCTCTGGAATCCTCCCAAGCCAAAAGGTTTGAATCCTTTCGCCAAGGTATAATCGCCGCACGATGCCTTACAAATGACATAGAAAAAACCGATGCGATCAGTCGCTCAATAAAAGCCCGAACAAAGTCAACAAAACCCACCGCAAAAAAACCAAATATTGCGTTTCAAACAGAAAAACAACGACAAGAATTAAAACAGTCAGAGCCTTTTATAACCACCATTCAGGACCTTGAGAGACAATGTGAAAAACCCAATCTTGCGTCAGAAAAAAAAATAAGCTTGGAATCCGAGCTCAAATCCATTCGGGACATTGTTTCTCCCAAAGACAAAATTAACCCAGCCGAAGCAAAGTCCTTAAAGGCCTCACCCGGTTACAAACGCCTCCTTGCTGTGGTTGCTCGTAAATACCAAGCCCTCAAAGAAGATGATTTAATCCCCAATTGCAGGCGCACTTGGCGAGGGCCCCATGCAATGTGGTTGGCTTCCGCCGTGGTGCTCGACGAAAAGGGCTCCCCAGAATATCCATCTCTTTTGGGAACGGGAGGAAACGATGGCAGGCTGGACTTTTCAAATAACTTTATGCAACAGTTGGGAAAACTTTTCAATATCCCTTCCCCCGAGGGTGGTCCCTTGGAACACACTAGGGAACTGCTGGAAAATGCCCTCTGGAGGGAGGCAACCAATCATCTTTCAAGTTCAGCAATCGGACAATTTCAACCCGGGGCCGCCGGAGGGGCCAATAGTTCAACAGGTGCCGATGGTGATAGTTTGATCAATGCTTGGGATTTTGTCCTGATGCTGGAAGGTTCCTTATTCTTTACCTCCCGATCGACCCGGCTACTGGACCCTTCCGGGTTTTCCCGTGCTAGCGCACCTTTTGCCGTTCGCCCCCATGCGGCCGGATTTGCTACCCCAGGCACAGAAAAAGCCCAACGCGGCGAACAATGGATGCCTTTTTGGAACCAGCCAGCAACAATTCCAGATGTGGCCGCACTATTCGGAGAAGCCAGGGTCCAACTGAAACGCCAGACCGCCAATCGTCCGGTGGAAATGGCTCGAGCCATTAGCCGCCTGGGCGTGGCTAGGGGTGTTGATTCCTTTATGCGATACGGGTATCTGGAACGAAATGGCCAATCAAACTTGGCGGTTCCTTTGGGCTATATCAATGTCAGGCAGCATCCTCGGGCCTATTTATTGGATGACCTTGAAGGCTGGATGGAACGACTTCAATTTCAAAGCCGTGAAAAAAATGCTCCCAATAGGTTCATTCACGCGGAGCGACAATTGGCAGACGCTACCTTTGCGGCACTAACCCATGATTTTTCACCCGATCGATGGCAAGCGATCCTTGAAGCCGCTGCAACCATTGAATCCATTCAGGCGACTGGATCCGCTATCAAGGCAGGTCCGATTCCACCAATCAGCCCGGATTGGGTTGCCGCAGCCAATGATGGGAGTCCCGAGGTGCGGTTGGCCCTTGCCTTGGGCAGTGCCGCTGCGGAATACACTCCAAATGGAAATCCCATCGATCCCATCAGGCACCATTGGCTTCCCTTGGAAAAAGGTGCCAGACGATTTAAAACTTCTGACAAACGCCTTTTCAATGACTCCCGGGTTGTCGCTTCGAACCGTGAACTGTTGTCAGACATGGGTGCCGTCGTTATAAGACGCCTTTTGGAAGCCGCAATGAAAGGGAAACGAAGATCCCAAATGGTGGCAGCAAAGGGCTGTAGTGCAAAATGGATTGACCTTTCCCATTTTCTTTCTGGTTCAATCAACCTCAACAAAGTGATGAATTTGGCTCGAGCTTTTATGGCAATCAAATGGAATCAATGGGCTCCTAAACATTACCTCAGGTCGCCCTTTGGAGCCGAAATCCCCGAAGAAGCATGGTTGGCTGTGCGCCTTGCCTGTCTTCCCTGGCCCCTGGCCCCGGGCAAAGATATTCCCGCCGATTCCCGAATCGTTCGCCTTTTGATTGCAGGCGAAAGTTCAAGGGCCATTAATGGCGCCCTAATACGGCTCCGTTCGGTAGGCATCCGTCCCCCTTTGCAGACAGGCTTCACGGATACCCATTCCAGCAGATTATGGACGGCAGCCCTTGCGTTTCCTATTGACCCAAGCAGTGCACTTCGTGCTGCTTCTACCCTTGACCCCCGTTTGAAAGGTTTACTTCATGCTTGACCTCAAATCTTTGGAAAAAGCCAACAGGCTTTTATTTTCCGTCCCCCTTCGTCCCGTCCAAGGCGACCGTTTTCAACCCACTGGTTTTCCCAGTCTTGGTGCGGCAAGTTATCAAACCAAGGATGGGCCAAAACTCCTGGTCGAAAGTGCCCAAAGCATGGCAAACCGACTGGAAGCCACCTGCTGGGACCGCACAACTAATAAGCCAGTGGCGGTTCTTGACGGCATCAGCCACATCACCATCAATCGGAAAGGCGCATTCATGACAGATTCCATGTTGGAATCACACCGGATGAATAGCCCTTACATTCTTGAAGGTATACCGAACCAACGCATTGAGCAAGGACCCGGGGAATCACACCGGATGAATAGCCCTTACATTCTTGAAGGCAAAGAAAAGAAATTTATGGAAACCCTTAAAGGGGAACTGGGCGGACTCGAGGAAGGGCCCATCGATCCCAAAAAACTTTTGGATGTCCTTTTGAAATATGATGTTGGTAGCCTTCTACACGGAGTTTTCTTCGCAAAAAAGGAACTGGCTGGCGGAAGGTTGCGCATTGCCAGGGCTTTATCCGCCTTTATTGAAGCTTCAGGCGTCAAAATTGCCGCCTCGGGCGGGGTTAAAAATGACCATGTCAATCCCCAGGGTGACACAAAAAGTGGCTTCGGCAATGTCCCCTTCTCCCGAGATGAATATGTAGCGGACAAAATCGAATGTCACATCAATTTCGACCTCGCCCAAATCCGGGGTTACGGTCTTGAACCCAAATTGCAGGACCTACTAATTCTTCTGGCACTTTATCGGCTCCGAAAACTTCTCAATGGAGACCTCCGTTTGCGAACGGCTTGTGACCTTGAGCCTATCGACAGGGACAATATTGTTGCCCTTCGCCCCATCGGTTACAAATTGCCTTCCCTTTCTGACCTTGAAGAAAGCCTGAAAACCGCCATCCAAAATGCCAAAGGACGCATGGTTCATTCAACCGTTAACTTCAACGATGAGCTGAAAAAAGGTAAGGAAAAGGAAGAAGGTGGGTCCGGGGATGATTCGGATAATGATGATGAAACCGAGGAAGGTTAATCCAAACCATAGGAGAGGTTGTGCCTACACTTCAACTGAATTTCCCGGCAGGAAAATACCATGCGACACCCTCAGGCCATCATGTCAACGAAGGCCTGATCGAATGGCCACCCAGCCCATGGCGCCTTCTGCGCTCTTTGATTGCAACCGGGTTCTCCTGCCATCATTGGTCTGAAATCCCAACCATTGCTAACCGGCTTTTTTGCCGATTGGCAGAATCAAACCCTTCCTATCTACTTCCTGAAGCGAGTATTGCCCACAGCAGGCACTTCATGCCCTTGGGAAAGCTTGACAAAGGTCGCGAAAAAACGACTCTTGTCTTTGATACCTGGGCTAATGTCGGAACGGATTCGCTCGTAGTTGCCTGGAATTGCAAACTATCCTCCGAGGAAACCCAACTCCTCTCCGATCTCGCCTCCACCCTTAATTATTTAGGCCGAAGCGAAAGTTGGGTCGAGGCTACTGTTATTCCCGACAATCCCTCCCTGGTTTTCAATGCCTTTCCCCATCAACAAGGGGTTCATGCAGGCCATAATTGGGAACAGGTTTCACTCATGGCGCCGATCCCAACCGAACAATATTCCCAATGTTTTCAGGAATGGAGAAAGAAGATTCATGCAGATTATCCGCTACCCATGGGTAAAAAGGAACCTCCACTGAAATGGAAAAAAGACATGGAAATTGCTTTGGCTCCCTATCCGGATAGTCTGTTGAATTGCTTGACCAAGGATACCGCTTGGTGGAAACAGCACGGTTGGTCCCAGCCACCCGGTTCCCACCGGGTTCTTTATTGGCGAAAAAGTGATTCCCTTCAGGTGGGAGTGCCCATCCATTCCAAAAAACAGCCCGTCCCTTCCGTAACAACCATGTTGCTGGCTCTCACCACTCCCAGTGGAAATCGTTCGGCTTTGCCACCTTGTACACGCACTCTCCCCCAAGCCGAATTGTTTCATCGTGCAATTGTTGCTCGCGTTGGCAAAGGCGGTCGTATTCATTGTCCCGAATTAACGGGTAAGGATGACCATGGTAAACCACTCCACGACCATCATGACCATGCCCACACCATCCCTTTAGACCTGGATGGGGATGGCCATTTGGATCATCTCGTTATTTATGCAAAAATGGGACTGAACCATGACGCTCAACAAGCAATCCGCACACTCAGGCGTACCTGGACCAAGGGGGGCGTGGGCGATATTCAATTAGCACTTGCCGGTTATGGAAACATTGACTTCCTTCGGAATTTACCCCCGCCTTTGGATGCTTCTATCGAAAAAATCCTTGGGTCTTCCACAGGATCCCTTGTTTGGGAAAGCCTTACCCCTTTTGTTCCGCCCAGATTCCTGAAACCGCGTGGAAAAAACTCCCTTTTGGGTCAAGTCAATGCTGAACTTCTGTCCCGAAACCTCCCTGAGGTTGCCTCCCTGGAACGCATTCCCTTGGAACTTTTGAAACAATCCTTTCGCCATTTTGTTCGGCGAAGATTCCACGGAGGATCCCTCCCCCCTGTCGATTCTGGTTTTGGATTAAAATTGACCTTTTCTGAACCCATTTCAGGTCCGCTATTGCTTGGCTATGCCTCCCACTACGGCCTTGGTATGTTTCAGGCAGTAAACCCTTAAAGGACTTTGCCTGGGCCATACCACCTAGCCTCCGCCCCTCCGCCTGAAACAAGGCAGCCATCCCCACTCCCGCTGCCACCTCTTCCCCGCCTCATTGGCCCCCAAATCCCCGCCCGTCTCCGCACCTCCGCCTGAGATTGCCTTCTTCCGGAAGAAACTCCGTGAAATCTCCCCTCCGCATGAACCAACCTCCCCACCACCCACCAACCCACATTTAACCCAAGTTACGCAGTTGGGACCATGAAAACCGTGTTTTTCCCGGGAAAAAGTTAAATCAGGCTGCAAAAGTCGGGACTACAAATCCTCTTTACAGGTTCTGTTTCAAGGCGTTTGATCCTGATTGGCGAGAGACTGA